>JAKCAB010000007.1 GCA_021839785.1 bacterium
CTCCGCGCGATCTGGTTGGAATGCTGCGGGCACATGAGCGCGTTCACCATTGGCGGCACCCGTTACTCCGTGTCGCCCCACCGCGATTCCTTCTTCGGCGGGCCGCGAGAGCAAAACATGAAGCATAAGCTGTATAAAATGCTCTCAGTCGGGACCGTTTTCGAGCACGAGTATGACTTCGGGACGCCCACACTTCTGAAACTGAAGGTGATCGCCGCCCGGGAACGCACGGACGGTTCCACCGACATCGCGGTGCTCGCACGGAACGATCTGCCGCCGATTGTCTGCGAGACCTGCGGCCGGCCGGCCACCCAAGTTTGCAGCGGGTGCATCTGGAACGCGCCCGCGTGGTTCTGCGACGATTGCGCCAAGGATCACGAATGCGATGAAGAGATGTTCTTGCCGGTCGTCAACTCGCCTCGGGTTGGGACCTGCGGCTATTGCGGCTGAAGCGACCGTCGCACCCACGCCGTACTGGCTGAGCCTTGTCCACGACGTTGGCCGACTTTACAGTGCCCGCGATGAAACGCCGCGCCACGCGTCCAGTCCATTCTGCCGTCACGCTGGGCCTGATTCAGACCGCCTGCGGTCCCAAGCCCGAGGAAAACCTCGCGCACACGCTCGCGCTCGCGGAGCGCGCGGCCAAAGACGGCGCCCAGATCGTTTGCACGCAGGAGCTCTTCCGTTCGCTGTACTTTTGCCAGGCAGAGGATTACGCGAACTTCGCGCTGGCGGAGCCGATTCCTGGTCCGAGCACGGTGGCGTTTCAGGCCCTCGCCCGCCGGCGCAAGGTCGTGATCGTCGCCTCGCTGTTCGAGAAACGCGCGCCCGGCCTTTACCACAACACCGCCGCGATCATCGACGCTGACGGCACGCTGCTGGGCACGTACCGGAAGATGCACATCCCGGACGACCCGCTCTTTTACGAGAAGTTCTATTTCACGCCCGGCGACCTCGGCTTCCGCGCGTGGACCACGCGCCACGGTCGCATCGGCGTGCTGATTTGCTGGGACCAATGGTATCCCGAGGCGGCACGGCTCACGGCCTTGGCCGGGGCGCAAATCCTTTTCTACCCCACCGCCATCGGCTGGCATCCCGCGGAGAAAGCCGAGCTCGGCGCCAACCAGCACGGCGCCTGGGAAACCATCCAACGCGCGCACGCGGTCGCCAACGGCTGCTACGTCGCCGTGGTGAACCGGGTCGGCCACGAGCGCCCGTACGGCGGCGACGGCCTCGAGTTTTGGGGGCAAAGCTTCGTGGCGGGCACGCAGGGCCAGATCCTCGCGAAGGCGAGCGCGGAAAAGGAACAGACGTTGCTGGTGTCCGTCGATCTGGCGGCGGTGGACGCGACGCGCACCCACTGGCCGTTTCTGCGCGACCGGCGGATCGACGCTTACGGCGACCTCACACGGCGGCTCCTCGATTGACCAGCACTCAGTTATGGGCACGCTCTACTACGGCGACAACCTCGACATCCTCCGCCGCTACGTTGCGGACGAGACAGTGGACCTTGTGTATCTCGACCCGCCTTTCAACTCTGCGCAGACCTACAACGCCTTCTTCCAGGAAAAGAACGGCACCGCCGCCGCCAGCCAGATCAAGGCCTTCGAGGACACCTGGCAATGGAACCAGGAGAGCGAGGTCGTCTATCGCGATCTGACCGAACAGGCGGGCCGGGTGAAAGAAGTGCTCGAAGCCTTCATGACCTTCCTGGGCCGCAACGACATGATGGCCTACCTGACCATGATGGCCCCGCGCCTGGTCGAACTCCGCCGCGTCCTCAAACCCACCGGCTCGCTCTACCTCCACTGCGACCCCACCGCCTCGCATTACCTCAAGCTGCTGTGCGATGCGGTGTTGGGGAAAAGCTGTTTCGTGAATGAAATCACGTGGAAACGGACTTCGGCCAAGAGCGATCACAAGCAAGGCGCAACTCACCTTCCGCGAGTGCATGACGTGATCCTCCACTACCGCTGTAATCCCAACGTCAAGCCGACGCACCACCAACTCTTCACGCGATACGCCGAGGAATACGTTCGACAGAAGTACCCGTACAAGGAAGCAGATGGGAGGCGCTACGGTCTCTGGGACATGACTGCCCCGGGCGGGGCTGATCCCGCAAAACGGAACCCGTTCTACGAGGTCATGGGAGTGAAGAAGTACTGGCGATACAGCCGAGAACGGATGGAGGACATGGTCAACCAAGGGCTTGTCGTTCAACCGAGTCCAGGAGCCGTGCCGCGGCAGAAGCGTTACTTGGACGAGAACGAAGGGGTTCCCATTGGTGACGTGTGGGACGACATTTCTCCGATCAATTCGCAGGCGGCCGAGCGCCTCGGCTACCCCACGCAAAAGCCCGTGGCGTTGCTGGAGCGGATCATCCAAGCCAGCAGCAACCCCGGCGATGTGGTGCTCGATCCCTTCTGCGGCTGCGGCACGACGATTGACGCCGCCGAGAAGCTGGGCCGCCAGTGGATCGGCATCGACATCACCGCATTGGCCATTTCTCTCATCAAAAACCGTCTCCTCGACACTTACGGCAGCCGGCTGAAGTTCGCGAGCAGTTCCCAGTCCGAGTCCGGGGGAGCGCGGGCGTCTCGCCCGCCGGGTTCGGCGTCCTCGCCGAACGCACCGGGCGCACACGAGATCTCCAGCGCCCAGGGAGTTACCCCCGCGCCGGTCATCGGCGTGACGCCGATGACGGCGACCGAGACGGTCGCGCTCCCGGAAGCTTCGCTCGTCCGCATCATTGGCGAGCCGACCACGCCGAACGAGGCCGCCATCCTCGCCGACCAGGACAAATTCCAGTTCCAATGGTGGGCGCTGGGCCTCGTCGGCGCCCGGCCGGTCGAGCAAAAGAAAGGCGCTGACCACGGCATCGACGGCAAGATTTTCTTCCGCGACGACCCGCGCGCGCCCAAGCCGGAGCAAATCATCATCCAAGTCAAAGGCGGCAAGACCGGCGTGAAGGACGTGCGCGATTTGCGCGGCGTGCTGGACCGCGAGAAGGCGGCCATCGGAATCTTGATTTCGCTGCCACCGCCCACCGGCCCGATGGAAGCGGAGGCGGCGAGCGCCGGGTTTTACGAGCACAAGCTCAACGGCCAGCGGTTCCCGCGCCTGCAACTGCGGACCGTGAAGGAGTTGATGGAAGGCCGGGGCATCGAACGTCCGTCGAGCGCGGCTTCGTTGGACGAGACGTTCAAGAAGGCCCCCCAGGCACGGGTCAAAGGGCACGGGCAGAAAGAACTCGAATTGTGAGCGAGCTTCAATCGACCGCCTGGGTCACCGGCGCCGCCGGTTTGATCGGCAATTACTTCGTCCAAGTCGCGCCGGAGTGCGCGCCCGGTTGGCGAGTGCACGGCTTGACGCGCGCGGATTGCGATCTGACCGATTTCCTCGCCGTCCGGCGGGCCTTCGACGCCGAGCGCCCCGCGTTGGTGATTCACTGCGCCGCCATTAGCAGCAATCCGGCGTGCCAGGCCGGCCCGGCGTTGGCGCGGCGCGTGAACGTCGAGGCGACCCGCGCCCTCGCGGAACTGTGCGCCGACACGAGCTTCGTCTTTTTTTCGACCGACTTGGTCTTCGACGGGCGGGCAGGCCGTTACATGGAGTCGGCCGAGCCGAACCCTTCGGGCGTCTATGCCGAGACGAAGGCGGAGGCGGAGCGCGTCGTGTTGCGCAACCCGCGGCATCTGGTGATCCGCACTTCGCTGAACGGCGGCACCTCGCCCCGCGGCGACCGCAGTTTCAACGAGCAGATGCGCCAGGCCTGGGCCGCCGGGCGCGCATTGAGTTTGTTTGCCGACGAGTTCCGGTCGCCCACGCACGCGAGCGTGACGGCGCGGGCGGTGTGGGAGCTGGCGCGGAAAGGCGCCGCTGGCATCTTCCACGTGGCCGGCACGGAACGGCTGTCGCGGTTCGAGATCGGAGAGTTGGTGG
>JAKCAB010000449.1 GCA_021839785.1 bacterium
GGAATGGCGCAGGCGAACGAACTCAGCATCGGCACGAACGACTTGCCGTGCAGCCCCACGCGGCTCATCACGCGGTCCATAATGAACGCCGCGCGGGCCAGGTAGCCCGTGTCTTCCAGCAGGCCGATGAAGAAAAAGAGGATGAGAATCTGCGGCAGGAAAATCACCACCCCGCCCACGCCGGCCACGATGCCCTGGGTGAGCAGATCGCGGAAGTCGCCCGCCGGCATCACGCGTTCGATCCAGCCATTGAGCGCGTCCTGCCCGGCTTCGATCCAGTCCATCGGCACCTCGGCCACCCGGAAGATGGTGAAAAACACTGCCGCCATCACACCCAGGAAGACCAGCCAGCCCCAGACCTTGTGCGTGAAGATGCCGTCAAGGCGCTCGCTCAGCGTGGCCTCCGCGCCGCGCCGCGTGCGCACCGTGTGTTCGATGATGGTTTCCACCCAGGCGTAACGCGCGTGGACGGTCGCCGAGATTGTGTCCACGCCAGCCGCCGCGATGGCCTGCCGAGCCTGAGTCAACGCGGGCTGCACGCCAGCGGGTGCCGCCACGGCTTGCTCCTTCGTGCCGGTAACCAGCAGGATGGCTTCGGCCTGGGGGAACCTGGGTTGCTTGTCGCTCACGCGAACCAGCACATCCTTCACCGGCCGCACTCCTTGCTCAATCGCCGGTGGCAGCGTGGCCCGATGCGGGGCGGGGCCGTTGAGCTGGCGCGTGATCGCCTGGCGCAGTTCCACCAGGCCTTTGCCTTGGGCGGCGACGGTGGGCACAACCGGGCAGCCGAGCCGGCGCGACAGCTCTGGCACGTTGATGACCCAGCCATCGCGTTCGGCGAGGTCGATCATCACCAGCGCCACCACGAGCGGCAAACCCAACTCGGCGAGTTGGGCGACGAGATAAAGATTCCGCTCCAGGTTCGTGGCGTCCACGACGCAGAGGATGACATCGGGCGCGGGCGTATCGTCGCGGCGGCCCAGCAGGACATCACGCGCGACCGCTTCGTCGGGGGAGCGCGTCTGGAGCGAATACATGCCGGGCAAATCGAGCAGGTCGAAGGCTTGCCCGTGCGCGCCGTAGAAGCGGCCGATCTTCCTTTCCACCGTCACGCCCGGATAGTTGCCGACTTTCTGGCGCAGGCCGGTGAGGGCGTTGAACAAGGTGCTCTTGCCGCTGTTCGGATTGCCGGCGAGGGCGACGGTGCGGGCTTTCGATTCGACACGCGATGCGGAGGCTTTTTGTCCGTCGGCAACGCCGCCAGGGATTTCAAGCGAGTTGGTCATGGAGATGTGGCGAAGAGGTCGAGCGAAATCAATCGGCGGTTGCGACGAGCACTCCTTCGGCCTCGGCGGTGCGGAGCGAGAGGAAATAGCCGCGCACCTGGACTTCCATTGGGTCGCCCAGCGGCGCGTAGCGGACGACGCGGCATTCGATGCCTTCGGTGAGGCCCATCTCCAGGAGGCGCAGGCGAACGCCCTCCGGGAGTGTAAAGCCGGAGATCTCGACGCGCTGACCGACCGGCTGGCCGGCGAGTGGGGTTGGGGCGTTGGTCGCAGTCATGGTCTGGCGTAGCTGGGCATGGAGGTTTCAGAAATTGATTTCGGCGCGCAGCCCCAGCACCGTCGCGGTTTCGCGGGAGCCGGAGCTGGGATTCACGGCGGCGTTGAACAGGAATTGCACGTCCGCTTGTAGCGCCATCCAGCGCGTGATTTGCGCTTTGTAGGTCAGCTCCCACGTCGTTTCGCTGCTGGCCACGCCATCCGGGCCGGTGCTGCGCCGGTAGTCGCCGCCGAATCCCGTGTAGGAAACTGCGAGGCCGGCAAGGTCCTCCGCGCGGCCCGGCAGCGGGGCAAACCAGTTCAAGCCGGCATCGGCATCAAAGGCCACCTTGTTGCGATCTGGTTCCGGCGTGATGCCGCCACGCGCGAAGAGGCCAAGCTTGAGTTTGCCCGCGCCGTCAGCGAGAAGTTCGAAATCATGAACCAGATAAAAGTTGGGGACGGTTTGCCTGGTGGCCGGCGGATCGCCTGACGCGCTCCCGCTGAAATCGTCCAACGGGCCGGTGTGGTAGCTGAGACCCCAGCGCGTCGTGGCCGGGTGCTGGGCGATCTGGTAGCGGTAGCCGCTTTCCCAGAACAAACCCATTTCCGCCGGGGATTGCCTGGCCCAGTCGAAGCCGTGGTTGCGGCGCTCATCGAACCCCGGCCTTCCATAGTACAACCCAAGCTGCGTGTAGTACGGCTCGGCCGGCCGCACCCGGAGAAATACCCCGGGCGCTGCCACCGAGAAGATGGGAAACGCCGGTGGGCTGCCGCAGGAGGTGGCCAGAGGCGTGCCTACCTGCGACGGCATGGCGCCGAAGGCGGAGTTGAGAAATAAAGCGGAATAGTCCGATCCCATGAAGTCATCGTCCACGGCGATCTGGCCGAGCTTCAGCACCACCGCGTCGTCGCGCCAAGCGTGGCGGTAGTGAAGGTTGAAAATGCGCCAGTGGTCCCCCGCCATAATGCCGCTCACCGGCTTGAAGCCGCCGGTGTAATCGTCGAAGCAAATGTCGTTGCGCAAATTCTGCGCCCAATGCGCCTGGACCGTGAAGTTGCCGCCCTCCCACCAGCCGAGCTTGGCCGTGTCCAACTCGACGCCGAAATCGAGCAGGCTGTTCCACCACCCGCGCCGCTGGAGGCCGCCCGCCACGTTGCCCCACACTTCCTGGTCCATGCCGCGAACGGCGCGACACCAGAGTCCTGGAGACTTGCGCGCGCGTTCCACGAGCCGGTGAGCGCGTCGGTCCCGGAGTCGGCGAGGACTTTCTCGGTCAATGCCCCACTCAACCCGTGTACCACGGCGAACGCGACGCAGCGGATCGTTCCGCCTACCTGCCCCAGTCCAGCGACCGACTTGTTTGTCATAGCGGGTGCATTTTGGGCCACTCGTTCGGGAGCGCGCTCCCGGTAGATTGCGAAAGATTGTCGGTGTCTTGTCGTCGCGCCACTTCACCGGCGTGCCAGGCAGTGGCCCGACTGTAACCGCCGGGCGATTTCCCGAAGGAGGGCACCCCGGATTCAATGCGCTTCCAGCGGGTCTTCCCCAACCAAACACGTGAATATCCCGTTCAAGATCCCTGCGGTGTCGAAACGCGGACTCCACCTGCTGCGCCTGTGTGGTGGAAGTTATGCCAAGCTCGAACCCAATCGCGCCCGTACCGGACCGGTTTCACCACCCGCAGACCGGGGCTCGGCAGAGTCGCGCGCCACCGGGAAGGCGTGCATGCGTCGCGCCTTGCGCGCGACGATCTGCGCCATACAGTGCGCTTGCGTCCCGCAGCCTCCCGGTCGCGGGTGGATACCATGAACGAGCGCCGCTTTTGCTATTTCGATCACAACGCCACGACGTCGGTCGCGCCCGAGGTCGTGGAAGCCATGCTGCCATTCTTTCGCGAGCATTGGGGCAATCCCTCGAGCGCCTACGCCTTCGGCCGCGAGGTGGCCCGCCACCTCGACGAGGCGCGAGCCCAGGTGGCGGCGCTGATCGACGCGGAACCGCGGGAAGTCGTGTTCACCAGTTGCGGCACCGAGAGCAACAACGCGGCCTGGAACAGCGCGCTGATGACCCAGCCGGACAAGCGCCACGTCGTGACGACGGCCGTCGAGCATTCCGCGAACCTAAAGTTCGCCGAGGCGCTGCAACGCCAGGGCTGCGAAGTGACCGTGTTGCCGGTGGACCCCGACGGCGCACTCGACCTGCATCGGCTCGAACAAGCGCTCCGGCCCGACACCGCGCTGGTGTCGGTGATGTGGGCCAACAACGAAACCGGCGTGCTGTTCCCGATCGCCGAGGTGGCCGCGCTTTGCCGGAGCAAGGGCGTGCTTTGCCACACCGATGCCGTGCAGGCCGCCGGCAAGGTTGCCCTTGATGTCCGGGAGGCG
>JAKCAB010000486.1 GCA_021839785.1 bacterium
GCCCGTTATCACTGGAGTCTCAAATCCCCCGTCTTGGATGAGGTTTGCGGCGCAGACGGAATAGCCGGCCGCAAGCTGGGCGCCCACGGCCAGGCCAGCAAGGACACGGCCGGAAGGGAAGGACCGGCCAGGCAGCCGAGAACTGGTTTGGAGAGGTTTCATGATTCTGTACTGTTTAGCAGACTTTGTATTCTTCATTCGCCAGCAGGATTGCCTCGAAGCGCGGCCCCGCGGTATCCCCAAAAGTGTAGATGCCGGCCGGCTCGGACTTACCCGCACGGCCCTGACCTGGAAGGCGCCGGGGCAAACGCGTCCCAAAATCGAGGCCGGCCGTGGGTTCTGCTCGGCACGCCATGGACAGCTTGTGGCTGCTGGGTTCCCAGCGCTCCAACAACCTGGCCGGTTGCGCGCCAGCGGTGCTGCGTTCACTTTCCGCGGGATGGACGATCTCGGCCACCTGGACGAACTCATGATCTGCCGGCTCGACACCAGCCGCCGGCAGGTTTCGCCGTGCACCATTGTGATTTTCGGGGCGAGCGGCGACCTCACCGCGCGGAAGCTGATTCCGGCGCTCTACCACTTGCACGGCGAGAAGCTGCTGCCCGAGCCGGTCCGCATCCTCGGCTTTGCCCGCCGCCCCAAGACGGACGAGTCGTGGCGCGCGGAACTTTTCGGCGAGCTGCAAAAATATTCGCGCACCCAGCCGGTCGATCCGGCGCGCTGGGCGGCCTTTGCCGCCAACCTCGGTTACTGTCAGGGCGACCTGAGCGACCCGGAATCGTATCGCCGCCGGGCCGCGCGATTGAACGCGCTTTCGCCCGCCGAATTGGGCCGCAACCGCCTCTTTTACCTGGCCACGTCCCACGCTCTACGGTCTGGTGGTTGGCCCGCTATGCCTGGTCGTCGGAGTCGCGTGTTTCTGTCACCGCGGGCTTCCCATCCACAAGTACCCCGGTTGACCGATGCCCGGATTCGCGATCGGGCTCATTCCGCTGGATGGGGGCTGCTGTGAGTTGGCGCCAGGACGGGTGCGCCCGCGATTGCGGGCAGCTCACGACGCCCGCCCGGCGCACAGACCAGCCCGGTGGCCAGCGCGATCAGGCCCAGCGACACCGGGGCGACGCCGATGGTGACCGCCTGGTTGATCAGGTAAAGGGTGCCCACCAGGAGCAGCGGCGCCGGCATCGCGGTCAACCCCGCCCGCACGAAGGTTCGAAGGACACTCTCATCTCCCCCGGGCATTAAGAGAGCGAGCGTTCCCAAGAGTGTCGGCCAGAGGAAGACATAGGCCGCGCCGGGCACGCACCATGCCGAAACAAGCGTCAAGCCCAGCCACGGCAACAACGCGCCCGCGAGTCGCTCCTCGGGGACCAGACCGCGCAACAGCCAGGCGTTCAAGCCTACCGTGAGCAGCACCGTCCCCAGGGCAAGGCCCGCCAGGTAGCCTTCCTCAAAAGGCAGTCCAACCACAAATGGGCCGCCACCGGCCGGGTGGTAGGCCTGACGGAGCAGCGCAACGGCGAGGAACCCCAGTCCCGCGGCCAGAACGAAGGACAAGAGGCTGACGCCCAGGCTGCCGAAGATTCGGTCCAGACGCAGCGATCGTCGCCGTCGCCACCACGCCACGAGGAAAACGACGGGCGTCAACCACGCCAGCGCCGTGGCCAGGGTTTGTGGGTAATGCACCAGCCAACCGCGCCACAGAGGGAAGTAAGTCGCCTCACCGGCCGCCTTCAGTTGCTCCAGTTCGGCCGGGGTGGCCTGGCCGAGGGCGGCGGTCAAAGGCAGGAGATAAGAGCCATAGTGTTGCAGCGTGCGCCGGCTGAGGTTCTCCGCCGTGTCCCGCGGCGTGTGATAGTATTCGAGCCCGCCCACGAAGGCGAAGTTCATCCCGGTGCAACCGGCCTTCAAGAACACGGAGAAGTCCGTGTCGTTGGGCAGCCGGCGGTAGATCTCCCGGGAGAACGAACAGGCGACCGGATAGGGACAGTGCCGGCTGAGCAGCGCAACCAGCCGGCCGGCGCCCGGGCTGGTTTCGAACATCAAGACCGGGCCGTGGTTGCCGCGGGCTTCGAGGTTCAGGACGACGCGGAGGTCGCGCCAGAGTTCGGGGTGGTCCTGGATGAAGGCCCGGGCTCCCAACAAGCCGCCTTCCTCGCCGTCGGTGAACAGCACGGCGAGGCCGTTTCGCAGTGGAGGACCGGCCCGCAACGCGCACAAGGTTTCCAGAATGGTGGCGACTCCGCTGGCGCAGTCGGCTGCCCCCGGCCCACGCGGCACGGAGTCGTAATGCGACACCAGCAGGATGGCCGGCTGGGCGCCTTCGGTTCCGGCGAGTGCGGCGTAGAGGTTGCCCAATTTCACTCTGCGCTGTTCGCCCGGAAGCTCGCGCACGGCCAGACCCAGCTTGGACAACTCCGCTTTCAAGTAGGCCCGGACGCGCAGGTTCTCCTCTGTGCCGGCGGGGCGGGGTTCCCGGGCCATGGCGCTGACGCGTTGCCAGGCGCGCCCGGCGGAAAAGGCGTTCTCCGGTGCCTCGATCGGCAGCGGGGCAGGGAGCCGCGTCGCGGACAGTCCCAAAGCGATGGCGAGGAAACCCAGCATCAGGCCGAGAACTCTGGGGGACTTCATGGCTGGCAAAGTTGGACTTTCGGCGGGCCCAAGACAAGACGCAACGCCGCTGCCGTCGCCAAGAAACCAACGGCGCAAGTTCATAGGTGGGCGCGAGGGTGAGGCGCAAGCTGGCGCCGCTTTGGCAGAACCGTGTGAGTGCCGGCGGTAAGACTCGCTTTGTCGGTGGCTGGTAGGGCCCGAACCCTGGATGCCGGGGGCGCGGCTTGCGAACGGCCGGGAGAGCCGTCACTTTGCGCGGGATGGACGATCTCGGCCATTTGGACGAACTGATGATCTGCCGGCTCGACACGAGCCACCGGCAGGTGACGCCGCTGGTATGCTCGAGATCAACCCAAACCTCCGCCGCGCCAAATGCAGCCGGGGCCGGGGAAGCCACGAACAGGCAGGACTTCGAGCACAGGCCGGCGGCGAATTCGCCGGGAAGACAGGGACTCTCCTGAGCCTGGCGGTTTGGACAAGACAAACCCAAGCGGCGCAGGTGCGGACCACGGAAGCTGTGGCGGGCAAATCAGCTTCTAAGCGTCGGCAGCTTCGGCGAGCTGGCTGTCTTCGGGTAACTCAGGTGACGCACTCATCATTGGCCTGGCTGGCCATTTCACCGCCGATAAACCGCGCCACCGCCTCGGCGCGGGACCGGACGTGGAGTTTCTCGTAGATGTGCCGCACATGGGTGTTCACCGTGCCCAAGCCAATGCCGAGTCGGTCGCCGATTTCCTTGGAACGGTTCCCCCTGGCCAGCAACCTTAAAATGTCCTGTTCGCGCGGCGACAGCGGCAGATCGCGCGCGCCCGCGGCAGGCGGCTGGCGAAAGACGCTCACCACCATCCGCGCAATGTGGCTGGACATGGGCGCGCCACCGCGATGCACCTCAGCCACCGCCTCCAGAATCTCCTCGGGCGTGACGTGTTTGACCAGGTACCCGCTGGCACCGGCCTTGAGCGACTCGAAGACACGCTCGTTGTCCTCCTCCACCGTGAGCATGACGATCTGCGTCTCAGGTAAGGCCACGCGCAGAGCCGACACACAGTCAATGCCGCTGCATCCTGGCAGGTGGATGTCCATCAAGACGACCTCCGGTTGCGCACCGGGCAGCCGCTTCAGGGCCTCTTCACCCGAGGCGCACGCCGCCACGCACACAAAACCCGGCGCGCCGTCGATCAGTCGCGCCAGGTTTTCGCGCACGCTGCCGTCGTCCTCTACAAGGGCAACACGGACGCTCATACCAGTAGAAAACCGCCGGGCCAGTCGCTGCCCAACGGAACGCGGAAACTGGCGACGGTGCCTTGGCCG
>JAKCAB010000158.1 GCA_021839785.1 bacterium
CCGCGGTCTGGGAGCAATGGGACCGCCTCAAGCACGTCGAGAAAAGGGGCACCCGCCACGAACGCGCCTCCGCGCTGGACGGCATCCCCGCGCACCTGCCGGCGCTGATGCGCGCCCAGAAGCTCTGGAAAAAGGCGCGCCGCGCCGGACTCGCGGCCGAGCGCGCCGGCTCGGGGCACCGCGCGAAGAGCAAACGCGAGTTGGCCGAGGCTTTGTTTGGCTTCGCCGCACTCGGCCAGGAAAAAGGTTGGTCCGCGGAAGAACTGCTCCGCACCGAGGCCAAGCGCCGCGAACGCCGGTGGCGACGCGAGGAAGCCCGCCGCGCGCGCCAGGCCAAGACGGCGTAACCGCAGCCCAGTTTGCCCAGCCTTGCCGGTTCAATCGGCCGCCGCCGACTCGACGGGCGGTTCGCCGGGTTCCTCTTCGTCGTCCTCGCCGGTTTCCCACTTCGGATAGACCGCCGGCGGCACTTCGCCGCGCCGGATGAGTTCCTGCAGATCGCGAATGATCGTCCGGCGGGCGACGCGGAACTGCCGCGCCAACGCCGAAATGTTCGGCCGCTCCGGCGAACTGGCCACCAGCTTGCGGATCTCGGTTTGGCGGCGCAGCCGGTCGGTCGAGCGGCTGAGCAAGTCTTCCACGTCCACGCGTTTCGAGCGCTCCAGCGCCTCGAATTGCCGGACGATTTCCGCCTCGCCGCACTGTTCGAGCGCGGTTGCCACCGTCCGCTTGAGTTCGTTCAAGTCGATCGGCTTCACCAGGCAGTAATGGGCGCGACGCGGCCCGGTGAGCGCCTCGATTTGTTGGTGGGCTTCGAGCGCGCCGGACACCACGATGATCGGGACGTAAGGCAGGAGGTCCTTGAGTTCGGGCAGGTAGGCGAGGCCTTTCTCGCGCCGGGCGAGGACGTGGTCGAGGATGATCAAGTCCGGGCGTTCTTTGGGCAGCCGGGCGAGGGCGGCGGAGGCGGTCGTGGCGCGGATCAATTCGTAGTCTGCGAGTGCTTCCTCGTAGAGCTCGAAATGGAGGTCGTCATCTTCCACGACCAGGATGCGTTTGCGAGCCATACCTGCCGGAAGATGGCCCGCCGGCCGTCGCAGAGCAAGCGGGGCGATTCGGGGATGGTGTCCTGATTTCAAATGGGTGGCTGCGCCGCTGCGGCGGCGCAGGGCGGTGCGGCAGCATCGCCACCACCAAACCAAAGACACTACCGATTCGTGAGTTCAGCGGAAGTCAGCCGGGCGACACGTCAGGCTGCCAAGAACGGTCGTGCCCAGGGGCTACGGACGGTTCGCCACCACGCTATGGCTGGGTCGGAGTTTGCTTGCCGGCGCTCGGCGCGATCCTCAGAGTCTGTCTTGGGCAGACTCGGCGGGACTGGACGCGCAGCGGGACATGGTGAATGACCGGACAGGCGCCAAACCGAACGCTGGCGGTGAAAGACTGCTCCGTCGTCGCGATCCGCGCCGGAGCGCTGCCTCTACCGTGGAAGTGGCTTGAGAATCGTCGAGTACATCAACTTCACCCTGAGCGAGTGGGCGAAGTCAGGGATCACGCTGTGGAGCGTCAGTATCCTCCTGGCACTGGGTGGTCTCGTGTTCCTCCTTTTCTTCAGCCGCCGCTCCGCAATTTCGCCTCGGTTCGCCTGGTGTCGGCTCTTGAGCCGCCTGGGCAACGTGTAAGCGTCGGTGAAGCTCGCCGCCGCGTGCCATACTTCGCAACGTCCAGGCACGGACGAAGGTCGCCGCCCCCGCAATCGAAAGGCCTACCACAAATACCTGAAGCGGGGCGATGCTCGGTGTGACGCCTGCTGTTCTCTGCGGTTCCGCAATCGAAAGGCCCGCAAATACCTGAAGCGGGCGGCCAAGGCGCGTCATGCCGAGAGCGCCCTCGCGTTGGGCAAGGGATACGTTGACGGCACGCTCGGTCGTGTGGATCTCTTCCAAGGCGAGAGGTACCTGCGCATCGCTTCCGAGCAAGGCCTGGCGGAGGCGGATTATCGATTGGGCCTGCTGCTCGCTCATGGAGGCGACTTCGAGGGCGCTGACAAATGTTTCCGGCGCGCCACCGAACGCGGCTACACGCACGCCCTCGGGGCGGCGGCCGAACTCGCCGAACGCCATCTGCTCCCGAAAATCGGACGCGCTGCGGTCCTCGATGCTTACCGCAAGGCCGCCCAAGCGGGTATTGCGTCCGCCGCGATCCGCCTGAGCGAATTGTTGACCGAGGATCAGCCCGTGACCTCGAATTACATCGAGGCGCTGAGCTGGCGGCAATCGAAGACTTGTCGCCATGACCGGCGGGCGCAGTTTCTGACCAAGACGCTGCAGGTTTCGGGGCATGACCCCGCGACCGTGGGCCCGCGCCTCACCCGGGCAAGGATCGACGTGGCCGTGACTTGCTGGCACGGGAAAGGGGCGGATCCCGATTGGCCGGCCGCCTGGCGCTGGGCGAACCTCGCCGCGGAAAGCCGCGACGCCGAGGCCATCTACCTACCGGCAAATTCCTGCTTGAAGGTGTGGGTGTGATCCCCGATCCGGAGGAGGCGTGCAAGCGCTTCGAAATCGCAACCCTGCAGGGCCTTCATGCCGCCCAGTTCGAACTCGCGCGGCAGCTCTCGGCGACGGGAAACACCGAACCTGAGCTGGAGAACGCCTATGCCTGGGCAGCCGTGGCCGCCCTCGACGGCGACGCTGAGTGGGTCGCGTTACGCGAAGAACTTTCGGCAAAAATGGACCGGGCCGCGCGAGGCCGCGCCATCGCCAGCGCGCGCGCACTGGTCGTGACTCTGACCCTACCCATGAACCTCCCGGGGGCTGCGTTGATTTCCAACGACTTGCAGAAGGGGGGGGGTCAGGGGCACAATTCGTGAGCCTCGGCGGCTCATGGAATCTCTCCCACTCCGTACCGGCAGGCTAGACCGCCCCGCTCAGGTCCGCCAACTGTCCGGGCATCTCCTTCCCGGAGGCTGTCTTGGAGACGGCTTTGAACTTGCCACCACCGGAGAGTTGTGGGATTTTTCGTATCGGTATGAAACTGATCGTATGGATTTTCCTGGCCGCCGCGGCGATCGCGCTTGGGTCGCCTTCCGTGTGGGCTCAGTATCGCTCGCCCCGACAGTACATGCGCCGAATTGCCCCGCCACGACCTGCGCCAGTGCAACAGCCATCCGTGGCTCAGCCGCCCCCTTCAGCCGTAGCTCTGCCGCCCGGTCCGGCCGTGATGGCGCCCCGGCCCGCTCCCGCCCCGACGGAGGCCGACCTCGCCAAAATCGCCGCCGAGAAGAAAGCCGCCGACCAGCGCGTCCTCGAGTTTCAAATCAAGCGCGCCGAGGCCGGCTCCCCGACCGCGCAGTATGAACTCGGCATACGCTACCTGACCGGCAAAGGCGTGGAGAAGAACCCGGTCGATGCCAGAAAGTGGCTTGAAGCCTCCGCCAAGCAGGACAACGTCTGGGCGAAACGAAAACTGAAGGAATTGGACGAACACCCGGAAGCCACCGCCAAGCCGGTCGAGGTCAAGACAAGCGCGAAAGCCGCGGATCCGGTGACAGGCGCAGCACCGCCGGCCGTTCCGCCACCGGCCACGCCTCCGCCCGCCCCTCCGGCGCAGACCGGCCCGCCTACTGCCCAGTAAGCGCGAAATCGCCGCGACTATTCGATGATCGCAGCCCGGGGGCGGCCTTGAGGCCTGCAAAACCCGCGTCTCGTCCTTGCTTTCCGAAACTGCTTGCCGCCGCGCTTGGCCACCGCGTAATACGTGCCGACGGGGTTGCGCGGCGCGAATGGCCGGCGCTCTTGAACCGATGCGGTGCCGGCGAGAATGCCGCATACCCACGGCTCGCGATTCGGGTGTTGCCCCCATAGCTCAAATGGATAGAGCGCCGGTTTCCTAAACCGTGGATCCCTGTTCAATT
>JAKCAB010000592.1 GCA_021839785.1 bacterium
AGTGCCGCCCCAAGCCAACCCAGCGAGCGCTGGGGCCGGACATCGTCGCACGAGCCATACCCTTCGACGATCTGACACGAGGTCGCGTCGTACAGTGGTCCATAAAAGACCACCAGCGGCACGGCATCGGCGCCGCGCGCGGCGGATTCCCGGTACAGTTCGTAGTATGAATTCTCACCCCAATTACCGGCCAGGAGGTCCGCGCGACCGTCGCCATCGAAGTCGCCCACCGCGATCCCGGTCCACCAGCCGGTGAGCTGGGACAGCGTGAACCGGGCGCCACCCAGGGTGACCGGCGGATCCCACGCGACGAGTTTGCCGCCCTCGTTGCGAAACAGTTTGAGGGGACCCCACTCGCAAGCGAGCGCGAGCTCCGGGTGGGTGTCGCCATCCAGGTCCGCAAAAGCGGCACCGCTGACCATGCCAACTTCATCAAACGTCTGCGCAAGCCTGAAACACCCGCCGTCAGACCGGAACCACCGGGAAGTCGCAGGCTGCGGCCATTCGCCGGGAATAACTCGGCCACCCACGAACAAATCAAGGTTGCCGTCACCGTCCACGTCAGCCAGAGCGATCGGCCCGGTGGCCTCGACCGTACCGGGCACGGCGGCCGAACCGGCCGGCCGGCGCACCGCCGCGATGTTGGTGCCCCCGCCACCGTAATTGGACTGGGCAAGCAGGAGCGAGCGACCCGTCGCCACCGCCATGGTGATGTCGCCGCTCGCGAAGAGATTCGTGAGGTTCTGAAACCGCGCGCCGTCCCAGTGAAAAACGCCCACCGGATTGCCGGCCACCACGAGCGCGTCGTTGCCGTCGCCGTCGAGGGCGAGCCAGCCGATCCCCGGCCCGAGCGTGCTGAGCCGGCGCGGCAGCAAAACCTGCCGACTCAACTCGTCCGAGGTAACCGCGCGGTGCACCTGGCCCAACATGTCCGAAATGTCTTGGAACTGGGCATCCGCCGCGACCGGTTGGGCGGGACGCATGGGAACCGCTTTGGTCTCGTCAACTTCGACGAACGAGTTGGGCGACACGTTGCTGACCACGCTGAGCCGGCCGGCCGGCCAGCGTACCTCCACGGTGAGATTCGACGCGCTCCCGGCGGCAAACGTGCGCCGGGGATCGTCACCGCTCAGGTAGCGCCCCCCAGCGACCATCTCCTGGCTCTGCTGCACTGGCCCCCCGCGAACGCCGATCTTCGCCCCGATGCCACGCGTGTTGCCGCCTGCGCCGCGCAAGCCGACCGTGATTCGTGGCACACTGGTGTTGTTGCAGTACACCAGCGCCGGTCCGTTCAATTGATTGAGCACCAGGTCCAGATCGCCATCCCCGTCCAGGTCGGCCACGGCCATGCCTTGGGCGACCGCGCGCGTGTCGAACCCCCAGACAGCACCGGTCTCGACGAACCGCACTTCGCCACGCTCGCCGGTCAGGTTGCGGAAGGCGTATTTCGGTGAGGCGAATCGTGGATATTTGCGACGCTCGCGGAAGAACTCCGCGTCGCTGTGATGACCGTTGGCCCGAAAGCGGCGCAGTTCCCCGGCCACGTCGGCATCGCGGGCGTCGCGTTCCTCGCCGTTGGCGACAAGCAAATCCTCCCAGCCATCAAGGTCCACATCCAGAAACACGGGCGTCCAGGCCCAATCGCACGCTTGAATGCCAGCGAACGCGGCAACCTCCGCAAACGTACCGTCGCCACGATTGAGCTGAAGAACAGTGGCGTCCACTTGCGGCCGGGCGAGCGGATCGCGTGCGAGAAGCGCAAGATATGCAGGCACGTCTTCGAGCTGCGTGAGCCGCTTCACCGGATCCCGGCTGACCATGTCCACCACCACCAGATCGTCAGGGCCATCGCGGTTCACGTCGGCGAAGTCCAGGCCCATCGAAAAGCGGCTGGTATGGCGGATCGCGGTCCGCCGCGCGGCGCGGAAACGCACGTGGCCGGGCGTGGATGCGTTAAGCCACAAGCGATCCGGCGACTGAAAGTCGTTGCACACGTAAAGCTCCGGCCGGCCGTCGCCGTTCAAATCGCGGAACATCGCCGCCAGACACCACTCGAAAAGTGGCGCCTTGAGGGGCTGCCCATCTTCGTCGAGAAAGGCGCCGGAGGTCCACCACACGGCGGTGAAGTTCGTGCCGGAGAGGTTGCGAAACAACACGTCCGCTTCGCCTTGTTCTTCGACGACCCCGGAGGCGGTGACCACGTAGCGGTTGGTCAAATCCGGCTCGGTGGTACGACGTCCGTCCACGGTCTCGACCAGTACCTGGTCGTGGATCCGACGGAGCGTGGCGCGGGCATTCGGTTTGTCCATCAGGGCGTCGGTGCGGTAGTTGCAAACATACAAATCCAGGAAACCATCGCCGTCCACGTCGGCGATCGCCAGCGAGGTGCCGCCCCGCGCCAGATTCAGCGGCGCGAAACGCGCCGCGAAGAGGCCGTGCCCATTGTTGAACAGAACGTGCGTGCCTCGGCCCAAAGTGTTGAGCCCCAAGTCAGGGGCGCCGTCGCCATCGAAATCCGCAAAGGCGCAGCCGGTGATGTCCGGCGGCAGCGGCGCCGCGAACGCACCGGCCGTAATGTTGGTAAAGTGCCAGTCGCCCAGGTTGCGAAACAGCGCCGCGCCGCTGAGCGCGCCCAGGAACACATCACACTGGCCGTCGCCGTCCACGTCGCTTAAGGCGACGCCCGAGCCGTTCAGCAGGATCTGGTTGGTCAAGTGCCGGGATTGGGGAACGCTATTGGTGAAGCAGATGCCCGTTTGCTGCGGCGCCAGCAGCGTGAAGCCCGGGCGGCCTTCTGGAGCCACCGCCAGCGGCCGAGTCTCCTGGGACTGTGCCCAGCCAAGACCGCAGCCAACGATAATCAGGGCGAAGGCCCACCTCCCGTTGCGCCCGAACGCCCAGCGCGGACCGCCGTTCGATTCGGCGGCGGAGCGCGCACACGCGCCTTGGCTCGGGTTCGGCGCGGACATATTCATCAGCCATTTCGTTGCGGGATTAAACGAATACAGATGATCAAGCAAACGCTGGCAAGCTGAAAAGCGCTCGGCAAATGGGAGGCCGCGGCGAATTCACGAAGCGGTTGGGAAGCTTGGCCGACGGGCATGGAGGCAGATCATGGCATAGCGATGATGTTCGGCGTTCAGGGCGCTGAGCAAGTCGGTGGTGGTTTTGTGCTGCGGTTTGTTCTGCCGGCTGCGCCAGTGCAGGAACAAACTGTTGCCGAACCGCCTAAACATACCCCTCACCCGCATCGCCTGCGGCTGGCGCACCCGGCCGAAGCCCTCGGTCGTGCCCAGTTCCTGCCAGCCATTGGCGGTATAAACCGTGCCGCATAACTGTTCGGGATCGACGAAGGTTTCGACCCGCACGACGGAATGGCCATAACGCGCCTGCCAGTCGGCACTCAGACGCGCCAGCGTCAGCCGCAGCGAACGGGAAGCCCCGATTGGAAAAGGTTTAGTGCGGCAGCCGCAGGAAGCGGCAGTTGTTGACAAGGAGCGGCAGGCGGCGGCGTTGCTCTTCGGTCCAGCCGATCCAGCGGTCGCGGGCACGCAGGCGGCGGGAGGCGGCGCGGAAGACCAGCACGCCGAGCCAGTCGCTGCGGCCATCGGTGAGGGCGTAGAAGAGTTGTCCGCCGACGGCGCGGACATCGCCCAGATAATGATGTTTGGTCAGGAGGCGGCGGGCGCGGGCCTTGGCCTTGAAACTGGAGAACCGTTGGATTTGCATCTCCGCCAGCGCGACTGACGCGGTGGCAGGGGTGACGCCAGAGTGTACAATCCCAGCCAGGGGGTGAAAAACTCCGGGCGGCAAGTCCAGCATCAACGGTTGTCGTGGGGACCCCAATCATTACGATGCGATTGGAGTTGACGCTTCTGCAAGTCGAAGTGCCCGTGCGCTTGAGTG
>JAKCAB010000779.1 GCA_021839785.1 bacterium
CCCAATGGTTGAACCCACCGGCTTCTTGAATCATGGCTGAAAATCCTCCCGCCCCCGCCCCGACCGCTGAGCGTACCAACAAGATGCCGCGGAGTGTGCCGTTCATCGTCGGCAACGAGGCCGCGGAGCGCTTCAACTATTACGGCATCATCGCCATTCTCACGCTGTACATCACGCGGGAGCTGAAGCTGTCCGACGCCGACAGCACGGAGATCATGCACCTCTTCAAGTCGGCGGCGTACTTCATGCCGTTGCTCGGTGCGTGGATTGCCGATCGCATGTGGGGGCGCTACCACACCATCCTTTGGCTCTCGCTGCTCTATTGCGTCGGCAACATCATGCTCGCGCTCACGGTTGGCAGCCAGGTCGGTCTTTACGTGGGGCTCGCGCTGATCGCCATCGGGACCGGCGGCATCAAACCGTGCGTGTCCGCCTTCGCCGGCGACCAGTTCGGGCCGGGGCGCCAGCATTTGCTGCCGAAGATTTACGGCATGTTTTACTGGTCGATCAATTTCGGGTCGTTCTTCGCCTTCGCCTTTCTGCCGTCGGCGCGGGACAATTTCGGTTATCGCTGGGCGTTCGGCATCCCCGGCGTGGCCATGCTGCTCGCGACGCTGATCTTCTGGCTGGGCACCAAGCGTTACACCATCAAGCCTCCCGTGCGTGGACCGCAGAAAGGCGGCTTCCTGAAGGTGCTCGCCTACGCCTGGTCGCATCGCTCCGAACGCCGGCCCGGACAAGGTTTCTGGGACGTTGCGGAAGGTCAGTTCACCGCTGCGGAAGTGGACGGCGCGCGGGCCGTGGCCGGAATCCTTCTCGTTTTCGCGCCCATCCCGGTGTTCTGGTCCCTGTTCGACCAGACCAACAGCACCTGGGTCATCCAAGGCGAGAAGATGGTCACGGTCACCTTGTTCACGTTCCACATTTCTCCGGATCTCTTCCTGGTGCCGCTGCTCAAAGGTTTGTTCGTGGATCAGGGCGCCGGCAACTTCGCGTTGGTGCTCGATACCGAGCGGATGCAGGCGGTGAACCCGCTCTACGTGATGGTCTTGATCCCGCTGTTCACCGGCTGGCTTTATCCGCTTTCCGAAAAGCTGGGCTGCAAACCCACCGCCTTGCGACGCATGGGCACGGGCATGGTGCTGGCATCTGTCTCCTTCGTCGTGGTCGCCTGGATTCAGGCGCAGATGGACGCCGGCCAGACCATGACGATTGCCTGGCAGTTGATCCCCTACGGCGGGCTGACGGCGGGCGAAGTTCTGCTGTCGGCGACCGGACTGGAGTTCGCATTCGCGCAAGCCCCGGCCTCGATGAAGAGCACCATCACCAGCTTCTGGCTGCTGACCGTGGCGGTAGGCAATATGCTCGTGGCCTTCGTCACCGACCTGAACGACAAGGTGGTCAAGGCGACCGGCGCGAAGCAATTCCTGTTTTACGCCGGGCTCACCTTCGTGGTGGCGATGATCTTCATCTGGCTCGCAACCCGGTATAAAGAGCGGAAGCTGGAGACGGCTTGAGTCTGAACCGCCCGACGCCCCCATCAAAGGCTCCCCTGGCGCAATTCCTTCCTTTCCCTTCCTTGACCCCACGGGTAAGCCGGATAAGAATTCGACCATGCACAGTGCGACGATCTCGACGAAAGGCCAGTTGGTCATCCCCAATCGCTTTCGGAAAGCCCTGCACCTCCAAGGCCGGTCAGAAGGTTTCGTTCTCGCTGGAGGGTGAAAAGCTGGTCCTCCAGCGTGAGCAACCCAAGCGCGCCTGGCGCCGGCCGCGAGCAGCAGCGCACCGACCGGGACAGCGTCTTCCGCCAGCCTGGCGAGCGCGATCTGCGGCCCGGGCTGAAAAGCCTCCATCAAAAACGCCGGCAACGCCTCGGCCACGGCTGTCCGCAGCGGCTCACCCAGCAGCGAAAGGCCGCCGCCGAGCAGAACGATTTCCGGGTGCAGCAAATGCACCGCGTGCGACAGGCCAAAGGCAAGGTCCGCCGCGGTTTCGTGGAGAATGCGCTCCGCCGCGACATCCTGGCGGGCCAGCGCGACTCCCAAGTGACGCGCCTCGGCCCCCGCCTTCCCGCCAGCCAATTCCGCCAGCCAGCCGTCCGGCTCCGCCGCGATCGCCTCGCGGATTTTACGGTCCACCGCCCAGCCCGCGCACCGCGACTCGACCGTTGCCCCGCTCCGGTCCAGGCGCACGTGACCGATCTCGATCTCGCCCGGCGTGGCGCCGTGATAGATATGCCCACCCACGACCAATCCGCCGCCGACGCCGCTGCCCAACGTGACGTACATCGCGGGATTGCGGTCCCGCCCCGCGCCGCAGCGCGCCTCGCCGAGCGCGGCGACGTTCGCGTCATTGTCCACCGCCACTGGCACGCCGCCGAGTTCTCGCAGCCAATCCCCCAGCGGGAAATCCGACCAGCCGGCCACGTGGTGCGAGCAGCAAATTCGCCCGCTCCGCCAATCGACCGGCCCGCCGTAGCCGACGCCGACGGCCGCAGTCGAGCCTTTCGCCAGTTCCTGCCGGAGCGTCGCTCCGATGTGCCGCCGGATACCCGCGGCGCCCGCGGCCGGATCGACGGCGAAGCGGAAACGTTCCTGGATCGTGCCGGTCTCATCGCCGCGCACCAACTGGAGTTTCGTTCCGCCGATCTCGATGCCGAGCAAAGTCGCTTGCATGGCCGAGTTCTAGCGCCTGGCCGGCGTCTCGTCACGCGCACGGCCATCGCCCGGCAACCGTGAATCCGAGCGCGGCTTCGCCTGCCTCACCCGCCGGCCCTGGTGAAACCAGCGCCGTCCAGCCCGCCGCCAGCCAGGTGGCCTTGCCTTGCTCGGGGGATGATTTGGGAAAACCAAAGTTCGTTGTAATAAAACGCCGCGCCTTCGACTTTCTCCAAGTTGAAGATCGTTATGCGTGCCCCAACTCCATCCGAGGCAGACCGGTTCCTGGCGCTGCTCCAGCCCATCGAGCGCGACCTGGAGCGGTACTGCCGGCGCCTGATTTGGGAACCGCAGGCGGCATCTGACGCCATTCAGAACGCGGTTCTGCGCGCGTTCGCCGCGTTCGACCGCTACCACGAGGACGCCAGCTTCCGGGCGTGGATGTTCAAGATTCTCACGAACGAGGTCTTTGCGCTGAACCGGAAACACGCCCGCCTCGCCCGACACGAGTTCCAACTCGAACCCGAGGAACTCGCGGACTTGCCCGGCGCGGACTCAGCCAACGACCCTTTGACGGCGGCGGCACTGGCCGACGCGCTGGACGAGAACTTGGTCATCGCGCTCAAATCGCTCACCGACGCCGAGCGGGCGGTGCTGTTGCAGCGGGCGCTGGGCGGGCTGCGTTACCGCGAAATCGCGGAGGCGCTCGACATCCCGCTGGGCAGCGTGATGGGTCACCTGGCGCGCGCGCGGCAGAAGATGCGTGCCGGGCTTGCCCGGCTCGAAAGAAAGAACCCTTTGCCTCAAACGAAACCGCTATGAACTGCCAAGAAATCCGTTCTTTGTCTGGTCCGTACCTGGATTCGGAACTCGATGCCAAGACCAGCCTCGAAATCCAGGATCACCTGGCGACCTGCGCCGCGTGCGCGCAGGTCTTCGCCGCGGAAGAAAAGCTCAACGCGCAACTCACCGCCCGTCTGCGAAGTGGCGAGGCAACTCCGGACCTTTGGAAAACGGCCGAGGAGCGGGTCCGCGCGGCCGCCGCAGCCAACTCAGCCTCGGCCCGACCGCGCCCGGCTCGGTTCACGCCGACCGTCGAATCCTGGTGGCGGGCCTGGTTGTGGCCGAGCCCCCAGTTTTACGCCGGTCTCGCTGCCGTTTGGGCGGTGATGCTGACACTCCACTGGCTTGACGCGCACGACGCCGCCACCGCCAGTCGCCGGAGTCTGCCGCCATCGCC
>JAKCAB010000801.1 GCA_021839785.1 bacterium
CCCACAATCCGGACTGCGCGGGGAACGGCGGGCGCAGTCGCGGCATGCCGCGCCGGCCTTCGACCGAAGCGATCAAGGCGGTTTCCTCGCCGCACACAAAAGCGCCCGCGCCTTCCTTGATCGAGAACTTCAGCGGGTAATCGCTGCCCAGTAACCGGTCACCGATCCAGCCCCGTCGCTCCATTTCGGCCAGCGCCGCGCGGACCCGCTTGAGCGCGTTCGGGTACTCGTGGCGGATGTAGAAAATGGCCTCGTGCGCGCCGACCGCCACCGCGGCGATGGCCAGCCCTTCGATGACGCGGTACGGAAACGACTCGAGGATCATCCGGTCCATGAACGCGCCGGGATCGCCTTCGTCGCCATTGCAAATCACGTACTTGGTGTCGCCGGGTTGTTTGCGGACCATCCGCCACTTTTGCCCGGTCGGGAAACCGGCCCCACCGCGTCCGCGGACGCCGGACTTCTCAACGGTCTCGATGATTTGATCCGGAGTGAGCGGCCCGGCGGCTGCGGGTGCCGACCCGTTCACCGCAACGCCCAGACATTTCGCCAGCGCGGCGAAGCCGTCGTGGGCGAGGCACTCGTCGAGGTCGAGTGGGTCGAGACGCCCGTAATGTTCCATCGCGATGTGGACCTGCCGGCCGAAGAACGCCTGCACTCCGGGGTCACGACCATTCTTTTCCAGCGCCGCGGTTAAGGCCGCTGGCCGGGCCTCCGGCACGAGCAAGCCGTCCACCATCCGCGTCCACGCGTCCGACAGCCGGCTGGTGAGGCTGCGAGGGCGGAACTGCGTTTCCACCAGTTCGGCAGCGCGCGCCGGCGTCATGTCCGTGATCGCCACCTTCGGTTTGCCGGGGCTGACGACCTCGATCATCGGCGTGCGATAACAGGCGCCGACGCAGCCAACGCGTTTCACCGCGGCATTCGCGCCGGTTCGCTCCACGCTTTCCTGCAACGCGCGGAACACGCGGTCTGTGCCTTTGGCCACGCAGCACGAGTCGAGGCAAACGTGAAACTCGGCGGTGCCGTCACCACGCTTGGGCGTGCTGACCAGCGGCTTGGCAACCGTGCGGGTCGCCTGCTCCGCCAGAAACTCGCGCATCGCCCCAGGCAGTTTCTCCGCCGAAGCGTAACCGATCGTGGCTTCCTCAATGCGCAACACCGGAGCCAGCGTGCAGCAGCCCAGGCAGGCGACCGGCTCGATGGTGAACCGCCGGTCCGGGTCGGTGTTGGTGCCGGTGGGAATCCGCAGATGCCGGCGCAGCGCGTCTTCCGCGCGATCGGCGCCCGCGACGTGGCAGGCCGTGCCGTGGCAGACGTGCACCACGTGTTTCCCCACCGGCGCGTGCCGGAACATGTCGTAAAACGTCGAGACGCCGGTGATCGCGGCGGGCGTGATCTGGGTGTGCGCGCAGACGTACTCCAGCGCTTCCCGCGGCAGGTAGCCGTAATGGTCCTGCAGGGCCTGCAGCACCGGAATGACGGTATCCGGCGTGCGGCCGATCCGGGCGATGGCCTCCTCGGCGAATGCGAGGTCCGCCGTAGCGGGAGACGTTGGAGTGACAAGCGCGGTCTCGCTCATGGCCGTTTTGCCTCCAGCACCGGGCCTCCCTTGTCGGCCACGCAGAACAGAGTTTTCACCGTGCGCACCACCATGACGCCGCGCGCGAACGCCGGGCTGGCAAGCACGCCTTCAGCAAGATCCGCCTTGGCCAGTTCCCTGGCCTCGCGCGCCGCCGCGAGCACCGCCATCCCGCCTTTCGTGCCGAACACATAGACGCGGTCGCCGGCAATTGCGGGCGATGAACTGACTTCCAGTTCGCATTCGTGTTCCCAGAGTTTCTTGCCGTCCTTGAGATCAAAACACGTCACCGTTCCGCTCGAGGTCACGGCGAAGACCAACTCGCCGTTACTCACCGGGCTGGTCACGTCCGGCACGTTTTCGTCCGTTTTCCAGACGACGTGGCTTTTCGTGACGTCCCCTGCCCCGTCGGGCTTGATGGCGAAGAGTTGATCCGAAGGACTGATCGCCACGACGAGTCCACCGGCGAAGATCGGCGAAGGCGTGATTTCGCCACTCAACATTTGGGCCCGCCACAATTCGTTGCCGTCGGCGACGCTGTAGGCGATGACCAGTTCGCCGGCGAGCGTCGCGATCTGCGGCTTGCCCGCGACTTCATAAACCACCGGCGTGGCCCAAGACTGGCCGACCGGCCGGGGCTTCTGCCAGATCACGCGGCCGGTGGCGCCATCGAACGCGATGAGTTTCGAGAGATTGTTTTCCGGCTCGCCCTGGTCGTACGGGAGCGAAAGCCGGCCCTGCCAGATCGCGAGCGAAGTCGCGAAGCCGTATTGGTTCTTGGGTACGCCAAGGTTCTTCGACCACACGGGGCTGCCGTCGAGGTTGAAGGTCGCAAGGTCGCCATTGGCAAACATCGCGAACACGCGCCGCCCGTCGGTGGCCATCGTCGAGGCCGCGAAGCCGGTGGAGTCGGGCACTTCGGGAGGCTTCGCGGGCGAACCGGGCACATTCGCGACGGCGCGCTGCCAGACTTGCGTGCCGGTGGTGAGGTCGAAGGCGAACACGCTCCGGTTGGTGGCGTCGCCGCCCGACAAAAACACGCGGTTGCTCCAGATCAGCGGGGAGTTGAATCCTGGCGCCGGCACGGGCGTTCTCCAGAGCACGCCTTCGCCGCTGGCGAGGTTGAACGCCAGCGGGAACGCGGCATTCGTCACGAAGGCGGCGCCGGACGGACCGAGAAATCGCGGCCAGTTCGCCGCAAACTCCGCTGGCGAGGGCAGCGGCGGGGCGTCCTCGCCTTCGCCGCGTAATTTTGCCAACACCTTGTCCACGCCGGCCGGACTGGAGGGCAGGCGGGTCTTGGCCGGCAAGGCCAGAACCAGAAACGCCACACCGGTGATCGCCGCCACCCCGACGGTCACCCGGCGGGCCCGCAGTGCGGTCACCGCCACCCGCTCGGCCGCATCCGGACTCGCGTGCGGTGAGGGCAAGACGACGCGGAACCGGGCGATGCCTTTGGCCGCAAACACAAGCACCACCACGCCCACCAGGACAAACCAGGCGCCGAACGCGTTGAAGGCGACATCGCGGACGTGGCTGCGACGCAGATCCAGATCGAGCAGACGGATTTGTTGCTTCAGCGCCTCATTTTTCGGTTCAGCGAGGAGCTGCTGTTTCAAGGCGAGCAGTTGCGGCGACTTCAGCGGGTCGTCGGCTTGCGAGCGGAGGTGCTGGACCAGCAGCAAGAGCACCGCCAGCCCGCACAGGGCCGCGATCACCAGGACCGTTTGCCGCAACGCGCGCAGCGCCGTCGGATCAGCGGCGGGCGGTGGCGGGGAGCTGACGGTTGGGGCGGTCACGGTTCAAGTCCTGGCAGACGCCGCGACGCGCGACGCAGCCCGGTTGGCGTTCAAACCCGCGGCCTCCGCCGGCGAGAGCAGCCCCACGCGCACGCGCTCGTTCGGGCAGGCCAGATAGCAGCGACCGCAGGCGTAACACGAGCCGCGATCAGGTTCGAAGTCGGCGCGAGCGGTGCGGGTCGAGAGACTCACGAGTCGGAGACCCACGACCAGGCCCACCCAGCCGCCGAACCACCAGCCGCCGACGTCGAACTTGCGCCGGACTGCGGCCGCTGTGGTGAGGATGGCTTCGGCATTCTCATCCGCGCGGGTCAGCGCCAGCGTCTCCGGCGTGGCCGACCCGGGTGTGGGCGCGGGTTTCTTGGGATCGAGATATTTCTCGGCCAGCGCTACGGTCGGATGCAGTCGCGACGCCGGCACGCTCAATTTCGATCCCCCCCAAGCCCCGACAGCGATCAGCACCGGCAGCAACAGTAGAAGCCAGCCCAAGCGGCGCCGGTCCGGCGCCAGCGCA
>JAKCAB010000139.1 GCA_021839785.1 bacterium
TGGTAATGGCACAAACCGGGACCTTTCACAAGCACGGCGCGGGCGGTTCGCGAAATCAATTCGCGCTCGAAAGCCTCCCGGTGTTGCCCGCACACTGGATCGATGCCGCCGATCGAACGGGCCATCACCGTCAGCTACCGCCACCGCGTGTGCTTCACGCGCGGGGTGTTCGACGCCGCCAATCCGCTGCTGGGCGACCTGCTGGCCGCACCCGATTCGGCCCAGCCCGCCAAGGCGCTGGTGACCGTGGACGATGGCCTGGCGGCGGCGATGTCCGCGTTGCCGGAGCGAATCATCGCGTGGTTCGCGGCCCACGCCGAACGGCTGCGGTTGGTCTGCCCGCCGATCCGGGTCGAAGGCGGCGAGCGCGCGAAGAACTCGTTCGTTCACGTCGCCGAAATCCACACGCACATCGAGCGCCACGAGCTTTGCCGGCACTCGTACGTCATTGCCATCGGCGGCGGCGCCCATCTCGACGTGGTGGGCCTGGCGGCGGCCACGGCGCATCGCGGCGTCCGCCACGTGCGGATTCCCACCACCACGCTGGCCCAGGCCGACTCCGGCGTGGGCGTGAAGAACGGGATCAACGCGTTCGGCAAAAAGAATTTCGTCGGCGTCTTCGCCCCGCCGTTCGTAGTCGTCAACGACTTCGACCTGCTCGCGTCCTTGCCGCCACGGGAGAAGCGCGGCGGTTTCGCCGAGGCCGTGAAGGTGGCGCTGATCCGCGACCGCGGGTTCTTCGACTGGATCGAGGCGCACGCCAAGGCGCTGGGCCGGTTCGAGCCCGCGCCGCTGGGCGAGTTGATCCGGCGTTGCGCCGAGTTGCACGTGAACCACATCGCGTCGAGCGGCGACCCGTTCGAGTTCGGTTCGGCCCGGCCGCTGGATTTCGGTCACTGGGCCGCGCACAAACTGGAACAGCTTTCCGACTATGAACTGCGGCACGGCGAGGCGGTCGCCATCGGCCTCGCGCTCGACACGGTCTATGCCCGGCGCGTGGGCATGATCGAAGCCACCGCGGCCGACCGCGTGCTGGCGTTGCTGGAGCGGCTCGGCTTCCGCCTGTTCGCGGACGAGCTGCTACGCCGCGGGCCGGACGGCCGGCTGCTGGTCCTGGCCGGACTGGAGGAATTTCGCGAGCACCTGGGCGGCGAACTCACCGTGACGCTGCTCGAAGGCATTGGCCGCGGCGTCGAGGTGCATGAAATGAATGCGCAAATCGTAACCGACGCCATCGCTGAGCTTGCCTGGCGCGCGCGGCCGACCTGCGGGCTGGCTGCTTGAACTGGCCATGAAGCGCACCGCGGTCCTCAACGTCGTCGGCCTGACCGAGTCCCTGATCGGCGAGGCCACGCCGCACTTGCGGCGGTTCAAGCAGGGCGGCTCGTTCGCTCGCCTCGCGCCGGCGTTTCCGGCTGTGACCTGCACGGCGCAATCGAATTATCTCACGGGCAAGCCGCCCCGCGACCACGGCATCGTGGGCAACGGCTGGTACAACCGCGAGCTGGCGGAAGTCCATTTCTGGAAGCAATCGAACCGCCTCGTGGCCGCGCCAAAGCTTTGGGAGGAATTGCGCGCGCTCGATCCGCGCTTCACCTGCGCGAAGCTTTTTTGGTGGTACAACATGCACTCGACCGCGGATTATTCGATCACGCCACGGCCGATGTACCCCGCCGACGGCCGGAAGGTCTTCGACATTTACACGCAGCCGGCCGACGTGCGCCATCGCATCCAGCGCGACCTCGGCCCGTTTCCGTTCGCCACGTTTTGGGGGCCGGCCGCTGGCGTGCCGTCGCCGCAAGGCGCGCCGGACGCGGCGTCGCGGTGGATCGCCGAATCGGCCAAGTGGATCGAAACCAATTACGCGCCCACGCTGAGCCTGGTCTATCTGCCGCACCTGGACTACAACCTCCAAAGATGGGGAGTCGGGAGTCAGAAACCAGAAGTCAGAAGTCAGAATTTAGAAGGCAGAAGGCAGAAGGCAGAGGCTGGAAGGCCCTCGCCGGCATCCGGCATCGGGCAGCCGGCGTCTCCCATTCTCCCGGATTTGCGGGCCATCGACGCGCTCGTCGGTGACCTCATCGCATTCCTCCAGGCGCGTGGCGTGCAGGTGGTGATCCTCTCCGAGTACGGCATTACCGACGTGGACACGCCGATTCACCTCAATCGGCTGTTCCGCGAGCACGGCTGGCTGGCGATCCGCGACGAACTCGGCCTCGAATTGCTCGATGCCGGCGCCAGCCGCGCCTTTGCCGTGGCTGATCACCAAGTTGCGCACATTTACCTGCACGACCACTCGCTGACCGCCGCTGTGCGGCGCCTGGTCGAATCGCAGCCCGGCGTGGCAGCGGTGCTCGGCGCGGAGGAGAAACGCGCGGCCGGCATCGACCATCCCCGCGCTGGCGACCTCATCGCCGTGGCCCGCGAGAACGCTTGGTTCACGTACTATTACTGGCTCGACGACGCGGTGGCACCCGACTTCGCGCGTTGCGTGGACATCCACCGCAAGCCCGGCTACGACCCGGTGGAGTTGTTCACCGACCCGGCGCTGTCGCCGTTGGCGTTGAAGGCGAAGGTCGCGTGGCGCCTGCTGCGAAAGCGGCTCGGCTTCCGGATGCTCATGGACGTGGTGCCGCTGGACGCCGCGCTCGTGAAAGGCTCGCACGGCTGCCGGCCGGCGCGCCAAGCCGACTGGCCGGTTTTACTGGCCGACAAAACCGACGCGCTGCCGCCCGGGCCCGTGGAGTCCACCGAGGTTTATTGGGCATTGCGGCGACTGGTGACCGAAGCCGCGGGCCGGGAGTAACTGACTGCCCGCCGCGGATCAGTGCTCCGGCCAAACGCCAGCGCTGGGCCGCCACCCAATTCAGCGGATGGGCTGGCGCAGCATCACGTTTGCTTGGGCTTTGGCGCGAACGCGGAGGTTCAACACTTCCACGAACACCGAGAACGCCATCGCGAAGTAGATGTAGCCTTTGTTGATGTGCTGGCCCAGGCCGTCGGCGACCAGCACCACGCCGATCAGGAGCAGAAAACTCAGCGCCAGCACCTTGAGCGTCGGGTGCCGTTCGATGAACCGGCTGATGTGGCCGGAGAAAAACAGCATGAAGCCCACGGCGATCACCACCGCCGCGATCATCACCCCGACCTGCCGCGCCATGCCCACTGCGGTGATGACCGAGTCGAGCGAGAACACCACGTCGAGCAACAGGATTTGCACGATCACGCTGGCGAACGTCGGCGGAATCCGGCGGCTGACATGGCCGTCCTCGCCTTCCAGTTTTTCGTGAATCTCCTTGGTGGCTTTGGCGATCAGGAACAGCCCGCCAACCAGCAGGACCAGGTCGCGCCCGGTGAACGTGTGCGCGAACACCGTGAACAGCCCGGCCTGCAGGCTCATGATCCAGGTGATGCTCAGCAACAGCAGAATGCGGGTGATCAGCGCCAGGCTCAGGCCCAAGCGGCGGGCCTTTTCCCGCTGGGCCTCGGGCAGTTTGCCGGCGAGGATGGCGATGAACACCACGTTGTCGATGCCCAGGACGATCTCGAGCACCGTCAACGTGACCAGGGCAATCCAGAGTTCGGGCGAAAGCAGCCAGTCCATAGCTTCAGTCCATGCGGTGCCGCGGCGCGCGTCAACGCAGATTGGTTTTGAAAAAATCCACCGCGCGTTGCCAGAGGCGCTCGGTTGCCTCGGCGTCGGGCACCATGTGCGTGAAGCCCACCAGCGGCAGCAGTTCGAACGGCTTGCCGGCGCGGAACAGCGCGTCGGCCAGCTTGAGCGTGTGGCGGAAAAAGACGTTGTCGTCCGCCGTGCCGTGCACGAGCAGCAGCGGCATGCGCAGGCCCGGCGCGTCCGCGAGCAAGGAGTTGCCCCGGTACACCGCGTCGTG
>JAKCAB010000281.1 GCA_021839785.1 bacterium
GCCACGTCTTACGGCGCAAACCCTCGGCGGCCCAATTTAGCCGGCTCGCCAAGCAAGTATTGAACCTGGGACCGGCCGTGGGCGCGGCCGATCTGAAGCAAGCCTATTTCCAGACCAAGGTGGTTTCGCCGAAAGAACACGAGGCCGTCGTGCGGATGCTCTCCGTGTTCGCGCAACACCTGTCCTTGGTGAGCAACCAACTGGTGGTCCGCCAGGAACACCCGGAGCCGCCGATGGTCACCCGCGCCAAGGAGTTCATCAACGAGCATCAGGCCGAAGATCTCTCGCTCACGGAAGTGGCGCGGGCGGTGAACACCAGCACGTTTTATTTCTGCAAGGTGTTCAAGAAGGCGACCGGCATCAATTTCACCGATTACGTTTCGCGGGTGCGCATCGAGAAGGCCAAGAACCTGGCGCTCAATCCCAACCTGCGCATCAGCGAGATCGCCTTCGAGGTCGGTTTCCAGTCGCTGACGCACTTCAACCGCGTCTTCAAAAAGATCACCGGCATGTCGCCGACCCATTACCGGTCGCAATTGCCGGCGAGCTGAAGCGCCGCCCCATTCGCCCTCGCGCTCGCCTTGCTCAGCGAACTTGGCGAAGCGCGCCGCTGGGTTGGACCACCACCTCCCGCGCTCCGGCCGGCACGGCACTGACGGTCACGTTCCCGCCCGGCCAACGAACCCATACCTGCGAAGGCGCTGCGCCGCCGCCGAGCACTTCCACAGCGCTGTTCTGCGACCAATAACCGGAGCCGCACTGGATTTCGCGGGCCGGCCCGAAGCGGTCGCCAAACTTCAGCCGCACGGTGGCCCCGACGCCACGAGGGTTGCCGGCGCCACCCTCGAGGCGCACGCGCAAGCCGGGCCGCGCGCCACGATTGTGGAGCAGCACGGTCGCCGCCGCATTTTGGCTGATCGCGAGATCGACCCGCCCGTCGCCGTCGTAATCCGCCGCCGCGCAGCCGCGTTGTTCGCCATACACGCGCACGCCACTTTCCTGGCCGGGCACCGGCGTCAAGTGACCGCGGCCGTCGCCTTTCAAAAGCAAGCCGCGCCCGGCATCGTGTCGCCATTCGTCGGGGTTCACGGCAAAAAAGTTCTGGCTGAGCAGCACGTCCTCGTGGCCGTCGCCATCGAAGTCCGCAATGCACACGCCAAAGGCCGGCGCCCACTGGGCTTCCGCCGGCAGCGGCATCGCTTCGAAGTGATCGCCGCGATTCAGGAACATCAGGCTGGACAGTTCGACCGCCTCCACCACGCCGGCGCCTTGCAGCGTATCGCCGTAGATTTCCTGCAAGGTGCTTTTGCCATAAGCCTCGAAGCTTTCGATGCGTCCGCGCAAAAACGGCAATGCCGCCGACACCGCCCGAAAACCGCGCGCCGGCACTTCGGCGCCGTTGGCCGGGTTGATGTAGCTCTCCACCACGTCCACCTGCCCGTTTTCGTCCAGGTCGCCGTAATGAATGCGGATCGGCCGCGCGCGGCTTGGCCGGTACCGGCTGTTCAGGCCCCAATTGGCAACCACCAAGTCCAAACGGCCGTCACCGTCCAGGTCGCCCGTGGCCACGCCAGCCCACCAGCCGGTCAATTCTGCGAGGGACGAGGGGCGAGGGGCGAGGGGCGACGGATCGGTCGCGTTCCCGGCCCAGGTCAGCGGCGGATTCCATTCGGTCAAGGTGCCGTGATCATTGCGAAAAATCCGCACCGGCCCCCATTCGCAGGCCAGGATCAACTCCGGCGTGCCATCGCCGTCCAAATCGCTGAACACTGCGCCGCTGACCAGTCCCAGCTTCTCGAACCGCTGGAACGGCACGAGCCGCGGGCCGTCTTTGCGTAACAGCAGCGACGTTGCCGGCTCAGGATACTTGCCCGGCACCACCCGCCCGCCGATGAACAAATCGAGGTCGCCGTCGCCGTCGAAGTCCGCCGCCGCAAGCGGCCCGGTGCTGGACGCCTGGCCGAGCACGCGTTCGCCGCTGGCGCCGCGTTGCAGATCGTAGATGCGGATCGCGCCGCCGTTGGTCGTGCCATCCTCGTAGTTGCTCGATCCGACCAACAACGCGGCCCCAAACCCCAGCACCGTGGTCTGGTCGCGGGCGTTGGGCCGGTTTAACGGCGCGTTGGTGATCGCGGCGAAGGTGCCGTCGCCGCGGTTGCGGAAATACGCCAGCGTGCCGGTCTTGCCGCCGGCGATCAGCAGATCGTCCCAGCCATCGCCATCCACGTCGCTCCACGACACGCCCGGTCCAAGCTGGCTGAGCTTGTTGGGCAAGAGCGGTTGGCGTTGAAAGTCGTCGAATGCCTCATCCACGTGCCGATGCCCGATCAGACGGCTTACATCTTCGAAGAGTGTCAGCGGCGCGTTCGTGCCCGGCGACTCCCAGCGACCGGAGGCCTGCGCCTCGGCGATCTCAACCAGGCAGTTTGGCTGGACGTCGCGGATGAGGCTCCGTTTGCCGCTGCGCCAGCGCACCTCGATTTCCAACCGGTTCGTCGGGCTTCCCGCCGCGAACACCCGCACCGCTTCGCCGCCGGAAAGGTAATGGCCACCGCAGACGATCTCCTGGCTTTGTTCCGGCGCGGCGCCGCCGCGCACGCGGATTTGCGCGCCGATGCCCTGGGTGTTCGGCGGCAGCCCTTTCAGGCGCACCAAGACGCGCGGCGCGGTGCTCTCGTTGCGGTACAGCTCGGCCACGCCATTGAGGTTGTTCACCACCGCATCGAGATCGCCGTCATTGTCGAGGTCGGCAAGCGCGACCGCGTTGCCCACGTCCGGATGGTCAAAGCCCCACTCCGCGCTCTTGTCCTCGAAGGTCAGATCGCCCCGGTTGCGGAAAATCACGTTGGGAATGGCGTACCGCGGGAACATCGTGCGCAGGCGTTGGAGTTCGTGGCTCGACATCGACTTCTGCGCCTTCATCTCCTCGGCGCGGTCGATGATGTCGGTGTTCATCATCTGCAACTCGTGACCCGTGGTGATGAGGAGGTCCTCGTACCCGTCCAGGTCCACGTCGATGAAGTTGGGCGACCACGTCCACTCCGAAGCCTGCACGCCGGCATACTGCGAAATCTCGGCGTAGGTGTCGTCGCCGCGGTTCACGAAAAACATGTTGTGCGAATATTGCGGGCGGTTGTCGATCGCGCCGGGCGGCAGATAGGTCGGTTGAATCTCGCCGTTTTCGAGCATCCGCTTCGCGTGATCGCGACTCAGCATGTCCGAGACGAAAAAGTCCACCGCGCCGTCGCGATTCAGGTCCGCGAAATCGACGCCCATCGAAAAGATGCTGGTGCTGCGCACCGCCCGCCGGTCGATGGCGCGAAACCGCCCGTGGCCGTCGTTGATCCAGATGCGGTCGGGCGATTCGAAATCGTTGCAGACATACAAGTCCGGTGCGCCGTCGCCGTTGAGGTCGTGAAATGCCGCCGTCAACCCCCAGTCGTACAAAGGCCCTTTGAGCGGCCGGCCATCCTCGTCCAGGAACGCGCCACCTGCGAAGGGCTGCAGCGTGAAATGGCCTTGGCCGTCGTTGAGATAAAGCACGTCCGGCTCGCCGTTTTCCACCACCCGGCCGTCGCGCGTGACCAGGAAGCGCCCGACGAGGTCCGCGTCGGTGGTCGGCCGTCCGTTCACGGCCACCACCACGACCTCGCCGTTTTGCCGGCTGAGCGTCAGCCGCGTATTGGGCATGTCGCGGATCGTGGTGGTGCGGTAATTGGCCACGTACAAATCGAGCGTGCCGTTGCCGTCCACGTCCGCCAGCGTCAACGCCATGCCGGCGCGGAGCTGGTTCAACGGCGCGCCCGGCGAGCGGTTCGCAAAATGGCCCTGGCCGTCGTTGAACAAGACGAACGTGCCGTTGCCGACGCTGTTCACGATCAAGCCCA
>JAKCAB010000055.1 GCA_021839785.1 bacterium
TGAGCGGCCCCGCCATCTTGAGACTCTCCGCCTGGGGCGCGCGGATTCTGCATGACCTGGACTATCGCTTTCCGCTGCAAGTCGATTGGGTGCCGACGTACGATGCCGCGGCGTGGATGGCGGAGTTCGCCACCCGCCGCCAGACCAACGGCGCGCGGTGCGTGGTAAACACGCCGGGTGTCGGCCTGCCGGCGCGACTTTGGGAGCAGTTGATCCTCGCTGCCGGGCTCTCGCCCGACCAACGCTGGGCCGGACTTTCGCGGTCCGCACAACAGCAACTCGTCCGGCAGCTCACGCGCACCGAACTGCCGGTCGTGGGCAAGAGCCTGAACCGCGACGAATTCGTGACCTGTGGCGGGGTGCGGCTCGGCGAGGTGGATTTCCGGACGATGGCCAGCCGAAGTTGCCCCGGCCTGTATTTTGCCGGCGAACTGCTGGACATCGACGGAGTCACGGGCGGCTTCAATTTCCAGGCCGCGTGGACCACCGGCTGGATCGCCGGGCAGGCACTTGCGGCGGGGCTGGATTGAGGCGCGACGAAAGGCTCGGTGCTGACCGCCTTCGCGCTTGACGCTCTCCGCTCCCGTCGTTCGACTGGCGCCGATCTATGCGCACGAAACTCCTGGCATCTCTCATCACGGCCGCCGGCATGGGCATCTTTTCCACTCCCCGGATCTCCGCCCAAGCCGCACCGGCCGCCGGCGTTGACAGCGCCGTGCAACAGAAGAGCGACGAGGTCGAGCGGCTCAAACGGCAACTTGAGCAAGCAGAGAAGGAACTCCAGAAGGTCAAGGCCGACAACGAGCGCCTGCGCCAGGAAAACGAGAAGAAAGATCGTCAACAGCGCGAGACCGACCAGAAGAAGGCGCAAAAGGAACTGGAGAGGCTCAAAAAGGAAAACGAGCGTCTGCGCAGGCAACAGGAGCTTGCCCCCAAATCAGCCTCGCCGCCGGCGCGCGAATTGAAACCGGTCCGACCGATGAGCGAACTGCCGCCGCTCGGGAAAGGCGCCGAGGTCGAGGCCGACGAGTTGGCGGGCCACTTTGCCGCCGATCCGGTGGCCGCGGCGAAACGCTACGACAAACAGACCTTTCGCGTGAAAGGCGAGGTGGAGCGGTTCAGCACCGGCCTGGTCACCCGCAACTTCAGCGTGCTGCTGGCGTCACCCGACCGCGGCCTGACCGTGAAATGCCGGTTCAATTACATCGATCAGTACCGGACCGTCTTCACCCGGCAGGACGCGCGCAAGCTGACCGCCCGGTTCGAGGGCGGCAGCGAAGTCGATCTGCTCGAAGTGGGCCAACCGGTCGTCATCGAAGGCAAATGCGCCGGGTTGAAAGACGGCGACATCGTTTTCAACGGCTGCCGGCTCGTGAAGTGAAGTCTTTCGCCGGCTCGGGCAAACACTGTCGGTTCACCACGGAATCGAATTCCCCTCGCTCGTCGCCGCCTCGAAGAATTGCCGCAAAGTCCTGACGCGCGGCTCGGCGAGCGCTCGCGCCCTGGCCAAACGCAACTGGCCCGGCAGCGTTTCAAGATTCCGGCCCAAAACTTGAAGGACTTCCGCGAACGTGGGGAACCGCGTGTCGCGCCCGACCTTGCTGACCGTGCGCAAAATGCCCACGGCGCCGAGCTGTTCGAGGATGTCCGCATCGCGGAGGACGATGCCTTCCGGCGTCGTGGGCGTCGAACTGACCAGGTGCGCACGGATCGCCTCGACCACCGCGGGAATCTTCGCGAGCGGAAATCCAAGCGGTGTCAGCACCTCCGGCGCGCTGTGCATCGCGGAGGCGACATTGTCCCAGCGCGCGAGCGCTTCCGGATCTTCCGGGCGATGGCCGACGAAGACGCCGAGGTCGTGGAGCCAGGCGGCGGCGAACAGCACATCGTCGTCGCCCGGCAATTCGACCGCGAGTTCCCGCGCGAGCCGGTAGAGCCGAGGTTGGTGACTGAACTTGTCCACCGGCCGGGCCTGGTCGCGGATGTACTCGATCAGCGCGGCGCGCCAACCGGCTGGAGGCGACACAGGCTCAGGCATCCGCGGCAGACTCCTTGGCTTGTTCGCTCACCGCGGCCACGCAACGGGCGCACAGCGTCGGGTGCTGCGCATTCTGGCCGACTGTAGTTTCCCAATGCCAGCAGCGCTCGCATTTCTGACCGTCGGCTTTGTCCACACGCACGACAACATCCTCCGCGAACAAGTCAGCAGGGCTCGAGTCGCCCGGCGAAGAAGCGGCATCGGCGTGCGCTTCAAAATCCAGTTGTGAAACGTTCAACAGCTCGCGCAACACTTCGGAGTGGTTGCGAAATGGCCCGAGTATTTCGCATGTGCCCTGGAGTGTGGCCTTTGCTTCGAGCGCTTTCCCGATGGATTTGGTTTGGCGCGCCGCTTCCAGCTCGCCCAAGGCCTTGCGACGAAGAGAAAACAACTTGCTCCAAGACTCGCGCTCGCCTTCGGTAAGGTTGAATCCTTGTGGCTGCCAACTCGACAAATGCACCGAGTCCGCCGGCTTTCCGGGAATGAACTCCCACGCTTCATCAGCCGTGAAAGCCAGGATCGGCGAAAGCATCTGGCAGAGGCTGACCACCATGCGGTGCAACGCCGTCTGGGTGGAGCGTCGGCGTGGTGAATTCACCGGGTCGGTGTAGAGCCGATCCTTCACCACGTCGTGGTACACTGAGGAAAGCTCCACGGCCGCGAACTGGCTGAGCTTTTGATAAACAAGGTGGAACTCGCACGTGTCGTAAGCCCGCGCGACGTCGGCCTCCAGTCGTGCGAACTCACTGAGTATCCAGCGGTCCAAACCGGTCAACTGGTCGTCAGGGACTGCGTGCTTCGCGGGGTCGAAGTCGTACAGGTTCGAGAGTTGGTATCGGAGCGTGTTGCGCAACAGGCGATAGGCCTCGGCCACCTTGAGCATCCGCGCTTCGCTGAGGACCATGTCGCCGCGGTAATCCTGGCTGGCCACCCAGAGCCGGAGCACGTCCGCGCCAAAGTCGTTCACCCACAGCGTGGCTGACTTCGAGCCGCGGCTCTTGGCCTCCTTCTCGCCCGCGTCGTTCACCACAAAGCCGTGCGTGAGCACGGTCTTGAACGGCGCCGCGCCGCTGCCCGCCAGTGCGAGCAGCAGCGACGACTGAAACCAGCCGCGATGCTGGTCGGAGCCCTCGAGGTAAAGGTCGGCTTGGAACGGCAGCCGGCCGTCCGCATTGGAGCCGGAGCCTCGCAACTCGGCGCGCCGCTGGGTCACCGCGTGGCTGCTCGAACCGGAGTCGATCCACACGTCCAGCGTGTCGGCGGACTTGGCCGTTGCCTCTGGCCCAGACCAATCCGCGGGCCGCACGAGCGTCCAGAGTTCCGCCGCCGTCTTCTCGAACCAGATATTCGACCCGTGTTGTTCGACCAAGTCCGCAACCTTGCGCACGACGCGGGCGTCGAGGATTGGCTGGCCCGCGGCGTCGTAGAACGCCGGCAAAGGCACGCCCCAGGAACGCTGGCGCGAGATACACCAGTCGGGGCGCGATTCGACGGCGCCCTTGATGCGGTTGATGCCCCAATCGGGGATCCAAGTCACGTGATCGATTTCCGCAATGGCGAGTTGGCGGAAAGACTTGGCGGGTGTCGAATGCTCGATGCCGGGTGCCGGATGCCGGATGTCGGGTGCCGGATGGCCGGCTCGGGGATCCGGCATCTGGCTTCTGGCATCCAATTCCTGATCAATCTTCACGAACCACTGGTCCATCGCGCGGAAGATCACCGGCGTCTTGCTGCGCCAGCAATGCGGGTAGCTGTGGCGGTAATTCTCCTGGTGGAGCAGCGCCTGGCGGGTACGCAATTCGTGGAGCACGGCCTCGTTCGCCTCGCTCTTGCCGTGCTTTTCCAGGAT
>JAKCAB010000770.1 GCA_021839785.1 bacterium
CAAGGTCAGCATTCCGCAGGAACTGAACCACTACAAGGAGTGGCTCCGCGGCCAGAACAGCTACGACTCCTATCTGCTGAGCGGCGTCTCTGGCCACGGCGCGCGGAGCTTTTACTACCCCGACAAGGCGTCGCCGAATTGCGCCGCCTGCCACATGCCGCTCCAGCCCTCGAACGATTTCGGCGCGCGGTACTTCGATCCCACCAACCAGGTGCTGAGCATCCACGACCACTTGTTCCCGGCGGCGAACACCGGCCTGCCCAGCCTCCGCCACGAGCCGGACATCGTGAAGCGCCAGCAGGATTTCCTGAAAGGCTGCGCCCGCGTGGACATCTTCGGCCTCAAACCCGGCGGCACGGTGGACAGTCCATTGACGGCGCCGTTGCGGCCATCCGTGCCTGCACTGGAGCCGGGCAAGACTTATCTGGTCGAGGTGGTCGTGCGCACCCTGCGCGTCGGCCACACCATGACCGAAGGCACGGCGGATTCGAACGAGCTTTGGACGGACGTGAAGGCGGTGAGCGGGGGGCGCGTGGTGGGTCGAAGTGGTGGCCTCGGTCCGCACCGCGAGGTCGATCCCTGGTCGAATTTCGGGAACGTGTACATGCTCGACAAGGACGGCAACCGCATCGACCGCCGCAACCCCCAGGACATTTTCACGCCGCTCTACAATCACCAGATCGGGCCCGGCGCAGCGCAGGTCGTGCATTACAGCTTCACCGTGCCGCCGGACCTCACCGCGCCGGTGACCTTCGAGGTGCAGCTCCAGTACCGCAAGTTCGACACGATCTATTTGAACTACGTCTATGGGCGCGGCTACACGAACGGCGCGCCGTTCCAAGTTACCAACGATCTGCCGATCACCACCATCGCGGCCGACAGCGTCACGTTCCCCATCGCCGGGCGGGGCGGGTTGCCGTCGTCGAATTCAGAATCGCCCATCCCAACCTGGCAGCGCTGGAACGATTACGGCATCGGCCTGTTGCTCGAAGGCGAGACCGGCAGCGAGAAAGGCGAGTTGATCCAAGCCGCGCAGGCTTTTGCCGAGGTCGAAAAACTCGGCCGCTGGGATGGTCCGGTGAATCTCGCGCGCGGCTATTACAAGGAGGGCCGGCTGGACGACGCCGTGGCGGCGCTGCAGCGGGCGACCAAGGCCGATCCGCCGGCGCCGCGCTGGCTGGTGGCGTGGTTCACCGGTTTGGTGAACAAGCAAAACGGCTTCCTCGAAGAGGCGGTCAAGGAATTCACCAGCATCCTGGAGGACAACGATCCGGCGCTGGCGGCGCGTGGCTTCGATTTCAGCAAGGACTATCTCGTCATCAACGAGCTCGGCCAGACGCTGTTCGAGTTCGCCAAACGCCAGCGCGACAATCCGGCCAAGGAACGCGAGCTGTTGCGCGAGTCGGTCAAGCGCTTCCAGCAAACGCTCGCCCTGGATCCCGAGAACCTCGCGGCCCACTACAACCTCGCCCTGCTTTACGCGCAATTGGAGGACACGGACCACGCGATCGAACATCTCCGCGAACACGAGAAGTACCGGCCGGACGACAACGCGCGCGACCGCGCCATCGCCATCGAGCGACGCCGCAACCCGGCCGCCGACCACGCCGCACAAGCGATCGTCATCTACCCGCTGCAGCGATCGGGGGCGCCGGAGTTGCCGGCGTCAACGGAGACGCGCTCCGTGGCCAGGCAATAGTCCATCAGCTTCCCGCCCATCTCATGTCTGTCGAAAAGGACAAGCCGCTTGCCCCAAACGCCACTGGACCCGCCGCACCGGAGCCAAGGTTGCCGCTCGCACCGGACCCGGACGAAGAGACGGCGCACTATGACGACGCGGTCATTGGCCGCGCGTTCCGGTGGTCGCTCGTGGCGTTGGTGATGATCGCCGCCGTGGTCACGGGCACGGTGCTCTGGCTGAAGCGCGAACCCGCCGCTCCAGCCGCCAGGCTGACGCCGCTCGCGGCGCCCCAGTTGCCAGAGACGCCCATCGCGGAAGTGCCGGCCGTGCGCTTCACCGACATTACACGCAAGGCCGGCATTGCGTTCGTCCACAACAACGGCGCGTACGGCGACAAACTGCTGCCCGAATCGATGGGCGGCGGCGCGGCGTTCTTCGATTTCAACAACGACGGTTTCCCGGACCTGCTGTTCGTGAACGGCACGGATTGGCCGGGGCATGTGCCGGCGGGAAAGCAACCGACCACGTTGGCGCTTTACGCCAACGACGGGCATGGGCATTTCACCGATGTCACGGCCGGCTCGGGTCTCGACGTGAGCTTGTACGGGATGGGTTGCGCGGTCGGCGACTACGACAACGACGGTTGGGTGGATGTGTTTGTCACCGGCGTTTATGGCAACCGGCTCTTCCATAATCTCGGCGGGGGCAAGTTCGCAGACGTGACCGAACAAGCCGGCGTCGGCGGCTCGGGCAAGGACTGGAGCACCAGCGCCGCGTTCTTCGACTACGACAACGACGGCCGGCTCGATTTGTTCGTGTGCAATTATGTGCGCTGGTCCAAGGAGGTGGACTTCGAGATCGGCTACAAGCTGGTGGGGGTTGGCCGTGCCTACGGCCAGCCGCGCGATTTTCCAGGCGTGTTCCCGATGCTCTTCCACAACGAAGGCAACGGCCGGTTCAAGGATGTTTCCGCCGCCAGTGGCATCCAGATTCGCAATGCCGCGACGGGTGTGCCCACCGCCAAGTCGCTCGGCGTGGTGCCGGTCGATCTCGACGGCGACGGCTGGCTGGACCTGATCGTGGCCAACGACACGGTGCAGAATTTCGTTTTCCGCAACCAGCACGACGGCACGTTCAAGGAAATCGGCGCGGCGAGCGGCATTGCCTTCGACAGCTACGGGCAGACCCGCGGAGCGATGGGCATCGACGCGGCGCGCTTCCGGGAGGACGGCGCGCTGGGCATCGCGATCGGGAATTTCGCGAACGAAATGACCGCGCTGTACGTCGCCCAGGACCAGCCGCTCACCTTCGGCGACGAGGCGATCACCGAGGGCCTCGGGCCGGCGAGCCGGCTGCTGCTCAAGTTCGGCGTCTTCTTTTTCGATTACGACCTGGATGGCCGGCTGGATGTGCTGACGGCCGACGGCCATCTCGAACCGGAAATCAGCCAGGTGCAGGCGAGCCAGACCTACGCGCAGCCGGCCCAGCTTTTTTGGAACTGTGGCCGCACGCCCTGTTTTGTGTCCGTGCCGCCGGCCAAGGCCGGGACCGATCTGTTCAAGCCGATCGTCGGCCGCGGTTCGGCCTTCGCGGACATCGACGGCGACGGCGATCTGGACGTGGTGCTGAGCCAGACCGGCGGTCCGCCGCTGCTGCTACGAAACGACCAGGCGCTGGGCCATCATTGGCTGCGCTTCAAGCTGGTGGGCACCCGCTCGAATCGCGACGCCATCGGCGCCGAGGTGTGCGTGCGGGTGGGCGCCAAGGAACTTCGCCGCACCGTGATGCCGACGCGGAGTTATCTTTCGCAATCCGAACTCCCGCTCACTTTCGGGCTGGGCAAGTCAGCTCAGGTCGAGGCTGTCGAAATCCGCTGGCCGAGCGGCAAGACCCAAAGCCTGACCTCGCCCAAATTGGACGCGCTGAATGTTGTCACTGAGAGCGAGTGACCGCGCGCCGCGCGCTTTGCGCTCTCGAAGCCTCAGCTTCCTCTCGCCCCTGGCAGACCCGCGTCTTGGTAAAACCCCTTGAAGGCGCACCGGGCGCGGCCTTTTTGCGTAAGCAAAAGCCAGTACGCGCAACCCTATGGGCTACGCGAAAATGTGTTTCTTCGAGGAATATTGTGGGTAAAGAGCGAGCTTTCCGCAGAAGAACAGGCTGCGCGTTCGGTAGTTCTCGAAGTTCCGAAAGCCGCGCGCGGCCG
>JAKCAB010000704.1 GCA_021839785.1 bacterium
TGTCTGGTGAAGCCGATCGACCTGAACGAGCTCAAACGCACGGTGGCCACGGCGCTCGAACAGTGCGGCGAGGCCGAGATCGTCCGGCAATTCGAGGCGCTGGAACGGTCCAAGCGCGTGGACGTGGAGGATCTGCTCAGCCGCTCGACCGACCGGCTGCGCCGCCAGACCGAGATCCGCAAGCTGGTGGCCAGCTCGCCGGAGCGGCCGAACATCTCGGCCCTGGCGCGGCAGTTCCGCGTCGCGCGCCGGACGATCATTCGCGACCTCCAGGAACTCATCCGGCGCGGCGAAGTGCCGCCGGCGGTCTATCCAAAATGGGAAACCGGCGAGGACGACGAGGAAGATCCCGCCGAACCGCCCGCCGAGTCGGCGGCTTCCGAATGAAGAGGCGTTTCGGTGGCGAAGCGGGTGGCGGCCGGAGGCGGATGCGGGAATTGCTTTCGTCCTTTGCGCACCCTGGCCGTTGCCGCCCGGCCGGTCGTGACTTGGGATCCAACGGCAGGCGGAATCCGATGCCCTGATGGGTTTTCGCAGCCCTCCTTTTGACACTCGGAGCCGGGCGGGCTAAGGTGCGCGCGTGTCAGACCCAACAACGGAACCCGCCCGGTTCATCCTGAAACGCGCGGCCTGTTAACCGCACTGGCTCAAGCTTTCTGTCATGCGCTATCCTTTCTTACCCCGGACCCGCCAGCGAACTCCTTGGCTTGTCGGCTTGATGGCGTTGGTTTTGCTGAACGGGTGCAAGCTGCCGGACCTGAAACCGTTTTCGGACACGAGCTCCGCGGTGGCGTCGAGCGTCAAGACGAGTGGCGACCTCGTCGTCGAGCCTTTGCAGGTAAGCCGCATCTGGAGCCCCGAGGAACAGCGGTGGCTCTCCCCCGGCGATCCGAAGCATCCCGGCGCGGCTTTGGCGGATTCCTGGGCGGCCCGACGGCGGGCGACCGACGCAATCCTGGCTTACAGCGCTTCCCTGGCCTCCATTTCTGATGCCGCCGCGCACGGCAAGGAAAACGCCGAGGCGGTGGTGGGCGCCGTGAAGGAACTGGCCTCCGAGGCGGGTTTCAGCACTGGCGCCAATTCCGTCGGTGAGTTGGTCGTGTGGGTCGCGAACGAGTTTGTCCAAGTCAAGGCCTTCCACGACCTCTCCCGCGCGGTGCAGGCGGCGCAGCCGGCGATCGACCTCATCGCCGGCGGGCTGACCAACGATTTCGCCACGTTGGGCGTGACGTACCAGAGCCTGGCGCTGAACAACCGGATCGGGGCCGTGGCCGCCCTTCGCAAAGTGGATCGGCTGCGCACCAGCCTGATGACGGAACGCGACAAGTGGCGGGACACGGTGGCGAAAGCGCCCACGAATGCCGTGGCCGGTGCGGAACTGGCCCGGCTGGATGGGCTGCTGGCCAGCGTCCAGGCGGAATATGATCGGCACACCGCGGATCGGCAGGCCGCCGAGCAGTCGCTGAACACCGGCGCGAAGTTCTTTGCCGCGGCCCAGCAGGCGGTCATGGCCTGGGCCAAGGCGCATTCGGACCTGGCCCTGGCGTTGAAGCAAGGCCGGCGGCCGGACGTGATCCTGCTCGGCATCCGCGCCCGCGAACTGGCGGGATTGATCGAGGAACTCCGGATCGAACTGCACAACCCCAAGTGAACCATGACGCTTCAAGAGGCTCAGAATTCCTTCTCGCAAATCGTCGCGGCGGTGAGCGTGGATTTGAAGCCACCGCAACTGCTGGACTTGCAGCAACGGCTTTCCGCCCTGCTCGACAGCCTGCCGAACACCCCGGAGTTTGACCCGGTTGCCGATGCGATTGCGGCAGTTTCGCCCAAACTGACCGGTCAATTGGTGGCCGCCGCGGTGAAGGACATCCAGTCGCGCGATGCCGCGCTCCGGCAGGCGACCGACCTGTTGACGGGAGTGCGCAACCAAGCCGCAAGCGACACCCGCATCCTCACCTTCGAACAACCCAAGCTCCTCCTGCCTGCGCTGACCGCGGGCGTCGAAACCGTCAAAGCCGTGCGCGACGCGGTCAAGGCGGGCGACACGATTGGGGCGATCACGAAGGCGGAAGCGCTGCTCGCGGTCCTGGAACAGGTCAAGGCCACGATCACCGCAAAACCGGCGGTTTCCTGATCGGCGAAAATCTGCGTGCGCCAGCGAGCGCCGGTGCGGGGAGCCGAACTGGAAGCCGTTGAAGCGCGTGAAGCGTCGCGAAGCGCGGAGAGAGTTGCGAGTTCCGAAGTTGCACCAACCGGCACGGGGGCGCATCTCACTTTTTTGCACGTCTTCCCGATTCCCCAGCAAACCTGTGGATTTGCCCACAAAAGCAGCTTTCTCAGGCCCTGAGTTCCAAGGAAAACCGACGGGCTGCAATAAACTGAGATGCGCCCCCGGCACGGCTCACTTCACGGGGTTTCGACGCGCGCGGCGGGTTTCCTCGCGCCGCCACCAATGCTCACGGCGTTTAGCTTCCGCGCGGAGCAACTCTTCGGCAGACCAGCCTTTGTCCTGGCAGACTGACGCCAAGTCGAACAAAACCTCGGCGATTCGGCGCCTGGTTTCGGTGCGGCGCCCCGAGCTGGTGCGGTCGTCCGTGAGTTGGGCGCGACGCGCCTTTTTCCATAGTTTTTGGGCGCGCATCAGCGCCGGCAGATGCGCTGGGATGCCGTCCAACGCGGACGCGCGCTCGTGGCGGGTGCCCTTTTTCTCGACGTGCTTGAGCCGGTCCCATTGCTCCCAGACCGCGGCGGCGGTGCGGGCCTGGGCATCGCCGAAGACGTGCGGGTGGCGGTGAATCAGCTTGGTGACCAACCGCCGCGCCACGCCGTCGAAATCGAACGCGCCGCGTTCGTTCGCCATCTGGCAGTGGAAAACGATTTGGAGCAACAAGTCGCCTAGTTCCTCGGCCATCTCCTCGTCGTCACCCGCTTCGATGGCGTCCATTAGTTCATAGACTTCCTCGACGGCGTGGTGGCGCAAGGTCCGGTGGTCCTGCTCGCGGTCCCAAGGACAGCCGTCGGGGGCGCGCAGCCGGGCCATGACCGCCAGGAGTTCATCAATGGCGCGCGCGCGTTTCGGTGGCGGGCGGCGCCGGCGGGCGGGCGAGTGGGAGCCGGCGGCCGGCGGCGAAGGTTTCTGGACGGAGGCGCGGTTCACAAAATCACGAGGTTGTCCCGATGCACGACTTCGCTGCCGCTGGCCTTACCCGCGCGGACGGCGGCCGCATCGAAGCCCGCGATGCCGCGGGCGAATTCCGTGCCCGCGGAGACAGCGCAGATGCGGACCACGTCGCCAGCGGCAAAGTCACCGTCGCACCGCGTCACCCCCGGCGCCAGAAGGCTGCGGCCTTTTTCGCAAAGCGCGGTGCGGGCGCCGTCGTCCACGAACAGCGTGCCTTGGGGGTGGTTGAAGAAGGCGATCCAGCGCTTGCGGCTCGGCAACTTCTGTTCTTGGGGCACGAAGAACGTGCCTTCGTCCTCGCCGGCGAGCACGCGCGCCAGCACGTCAGGCTTGCGCCCGCTGGCGATGACCAGCGGAATCCCGCAGCGCATCATGATGCGGGCCGCCTCGATCTTGGTCTTCATGCCGCCGACGGCGGTGGCGCTGGTGGTGCCGCCGGCGAGTTTTGCCACGGTGGTGTTCACTTGATCGATCATCGGCAACACGCGGGCGTCGGGTTGGCCGAAGTTTTCCACAACGCCGCCCACCGTGGTGAGGATCACCGCGAGATCGGCGGGGAGCAGCGCGGCGACCAGCACGGACAGGCGATCGTTGTCGCCGAACTTGAGTTCCTCAACCGAGACGACGTCGTTTTCGTTGATGATTGGCACGACGCCGCGGGCGAGCAGGGTGAGCAAGGTTTTGCGGGCATTCAGGTGGCG
>JAKCAB010000425.1 GCA_021839785.1 bacterium
GCGTCCACGTTCGCCTGCGCCTCCGCCACTTTACCGCGGGTCAGCCGGCCGTCGAAAATGTTCCATTGCAAGAGCATCCCAGCGGTGTAGCTCTCGCCGTCGCCGTCGAGCTTCCAGCCTTTGTCGTAATCCAGACTGCCGAAAGCGGCGAGGTGCGGCAGGTAACCGCTCTTGGCCACGCGGGTCTGTTCTTCGGCGGCGGCGGTCATGTGCCGCACTGCCGCGAGTTCGGCGCGGCCAGAGAAATCCTGCGAATCCGGCGCCGCGACCGCGGGGGCTTCGTCCGCCACGTCGAAGTCGCCGGCCTCAATCCCCAGCAAGGTGCGCAGCGCGCGTTGGGCGAGGGCCAGCGCGTTGCGGGTGCGGGCCAGATCTTCGCGGGCCTGGGCCAGCCGCACTTCCACGTCGAGCACTTCCGAGCGAAGCAGGGTGCCGGCGTCGAAGCGCTTCTGCGCCAGCGCCAGGTGTTGCTCGAAGGCATTCACGCCCGCCTCGGCCGCCCGCACGAACGCGCGGGCCTTTTGAATGGTGAGGAACGCGCGCACGGTTTCGAACGCGAGCGTGTTGCGGATGGCCTCCGCGTTCGCCTTCGCCGCCTGGGCGCCGGCCTTCGCCGCGCGGCGCCCAGCAGTGATGGCGCCGCCCGCGTAAAGCGGCACCGTGACTTGGCCCTTGACGTTCAGGTCGTCCACGTCGGGGAGGTCATTGAAGTCGCTGAGCGCCGGACCAAAGGCCTGCTGGTTCAATGCCGAACCCAAGACGTACATGGGATTGTCCGTGCGGGTGTAGCTCGACTGGAATTGCAGCGTGGGCCAGGCCATCGCGTTCGCCTGCTGGATGCCGGCCTCCGCGGCGCGAATCCGCTTTTGCGCGATCACGGCATCCGGGCTGTTCGTCAGCGCGTAGCCGAGGCAACGTTCGAGCGTCCAGGGCGCCTCGGCAGCCATCGCGGGCAAAGCCCAGACGAGCAGCGCAGCCGCCCAGAGAGCCGCGTGGCGTCGGAGCCGGCCGAAGCGGCTGGCACAAAAAATGTCGCAATTGCGACAGAAATTGGCACGGCCGGTTCGCCCGAGTGGGGCAAAACGGAGTGCGGTTTCCGAGTCGATGCGGGTCGGCAAGGTCCATTTCATAATGCTTGCGGTTCGGAATCGGTGCATCCCTGCGCGGTCCGCCGCCCGGCGGGCGTTTCGGCTTCCGGCTCGGTGGCTGCGCAGGCGGCCGGTTGGGACGGTTCATTATCCTGGCCGGCAAGGACCAGGGGGATGACCGAAACAAGGCTACTCATTGGCGTCGGGCGTGACAAGAACGGGGATCGTCGCCGTCCGGAGTACCCGCTCGGTAGTCGTGCCGTAAAACAGGCCGTGACGCTCGGGCTTGGAGCGGGCGGCGAGGACGATCAAGTCCTGCTGGGTCTCCGCGGCAAACGCGACGATTTGTTCCGCGGCGCGACCGCGGCGCACAATCGGGCGCACCTCACACTGCGCTCCTGTCACCCGCGGCAACCAGGCGCAAAGTTCGTCCTTGGCGACACCAACGCCGCCCCGACCGCCAGGTTCGACGCTGTAAAGGGCGGTCAATTCGGCGCCGAACTTCGCGGCCAGCGTGGCGGCGATTTGCAGGCTGGCGCGGGATGCCGGCGTGGGCGTCACCGGACACACGATGCGGCGCAGGTTGGGCAACGCGTCCGGCTTGTCCGGGTCGATGAACTCGTGCTGCTTCTGGCGCACCACGAACACCGGCACGCGGGCGTGGCGAACGACGTTTTCCGTTACCGATCCAAGCAACAACCGGCGCGGGCCGCCGCGCCCATGCGTGCCCATGACGATGAGATCGGCGTCCGACTGCTCCACGGTCTCAAGGATCGCGTCGGTGGGATGGCCTTCTACGACGACGATCCGGGAGTCCAATGTCTTGGCGGCGGGGGCGAGTGTGGCCCGCACATGTTCAGCCAGATATTTGCGCGCGGCGGTTTTGGCGCCCCTGGCTTCTTTCTTGAGCTGCGGCGTCTGGCTCGCGGTGAAGTACGGCGGCAACTCGAAATCGAGCACCTGAAGCACGGTGAGTTCCGCGCCGAAAGCGCGCGCGCCGACCGCGGCGTATTTCAAGGCCAACGCGGAATGCTCGCTGAAGTCCACCGGGCAGAGAATGCGACGCGGGGCAAAGGCTTCGTTTGTGTTCATCTTCGTTCGTCAGGCCAGTTCGCGCCCACTCGGCGGATCCGATCGGTTCCAGGTCCGCGGGGCGGCTGGGTTGGACTACGCTTTCGAGTCGTCACCAGGCGCTGGCCGGGCGCTCCCAATCCGATCCAGCAGAAGCAGAAAAGTTACAGCAGCGCAGCCGGTCTTGAGGTTCTCCTGCGCTGGGACCAGATCTCACCCGTCCAAAGCAAAGGCTAAACTGGCGAAGCGCCGTCTGGCCCTGACACGGATGCGGATTTGTCCGAGCGGCGAAACGCGGGCGATCAAGCAGCGTTGGATTCCCGGCGTGGCTTGAACCTCGTTTCCAGCCACCAGAACACTCCGGCCGCAATGGCGATCAACAGGACGAACCACACCGCGTCCGGCACGCCGGTCACGTCCGGCAGGCGCACGTTCCCGAAGGCCCCGATTTTTTGGATGTGCGCTTCAACCCAGGAAAAGCTCAGCGCGTACAGGACACCACCGATCAACATCCCGAACACGCCCACCACCGCGTGCAAGCTGCCGGTGGCCACGGCTGCGATCCCCGTGCCAGGGCAATACCCGTAAAGCACCATGCCCACCCCGAAGAGCGCCGCACCCAGCACCACGCCGAGCAGGTTAGTCGGTTTGATGTGGTACGTCGCGTGGCCGGTGGCATGGAGTGCGAGCACGCCGAGGCCGCCGACGATGATGGCGGTGAACATCACCTTCAGGACCGTGAAATCGCGCAGCCGGAATTGGTTCACGATCACGTTGTAGTCGGCCACGCCCCCGCGGTGGAGCAGCACGCCGAAGATCATGCCGATGGGGAGCGCCAGCCAACGGGCGGTCTCGCCGGTGAGAGGAAAGTCCATGACGGGAAAAGCTATTGCTTCGGTTGCTTGCGGAACAGGAGTGCCGCGGTGGCCAAGCCCGCCGCGAACAGGGTGAGGAAGAAAATCCAACTGCTCAGGGCCAGTTGCAGCGAGCCGCTGATCCCGTGCCCGCTGGTGCAACCGCCGGCCATGCGGGCGCCGTACATGATCACCACGCCGCCGATAAAGGCCGCCACCAACCGGCGGCCCGCGCCGCCACCGAACCGTTGAGCCCAGGCGCTGGGCACCGCCTCGACTTTGAACGTCCGGCTGGCGAGCACGCTGACCAGGCTGCCGAGAAACGTCCCCACCAGGAACAACATGCCGTAATTCCAAACGAAGGCGTTCTTGGCCCAATACGGATTCTTGGCCACCGCTTCCGCCCCGAGGATCGGCGCCGCGCAGGCCCCGGACGCGGCGGAGAGCGACGTGGAAATCCCCAGCGGGTCATCCACGACTGCGAATGCAATCCAACTCAAAACGCCCAAGCCGGCGCCCACCCCGTAGGCATTCCACCGGCCGCGGATTTTCCCGGCCGGTCTAGGCGAGGCTGGCTCGGTGTTGCAATGGCAACCGCAGCCGCAGGCGGTGCCGGGCTGGCGTTGGTCGGTAACGGTCAAGTTGTCCATAAGGCGCGCAGGGTTCAGAAAAGGCCGTGGGAAGTCAACGATCCGATCCCGCCATCAGCGGGGCCAGGTCGGATCGGCGACTCGGCCAGGCCCCGAGTCTGGATTCGGCCCGGCGCAGGCCAACCGTTTAGGAGCGGGCGGCGGGTTTGCAGCAGGCGCCGCCTTCGTTGCCGATGCCCAGCTTGCGGAAGATCGTCTCCGCCGGGCAGAAGCCGG
>JAKCAB010000579.1 GCA_021839785.1 bacterium
TGAACCGCTGGGCCGCCAGCGGTCGTGCCAGCCAGGAGGGCTTCGCCGGCCAGGCGGCGGCGCAGGTCCACGGCGCGGTTTGGGATCAGATGCTGGACTGGCTCGAAAACGTGGCGCTGGCGTTTCCGACCGAGCGGCTGCCGTTGCGGGAATGGCTGCCGATCCTGGAAGCCGGGCTGGCCAATCTCACGGTGGGCGTGATTCCACCCGCGCTGGATCAGGTGCTGGTGGGCGCGGTGGATCGCTCGCGGAACCCGGACTTGCGCCTGGTCGTTTTGCTCGGTTTGAACGAAGGCGTTTTCCCTGCCCGGCCGGCAGCCCCGCCGATTCTCACCGAAGGCGAACGCGAATGTCTGGAATCGCTGGGGGTCGCGCTTGGTTTGGACACGCGACGCCAAATCGGTCGCGAGCGTTACTACGGCTACATCGCTTGCACGCGACCGCGGGAGCGGCTGCTGGCCACTTTCTCGCGCCAGGGTGCGGACGATCGGGCGCTGAATCCGTCGTCATTCGTGGCGCAACTGCAGCGGACATTTCCGAGACTCATTATCGAAACCGCGGAAGAAAACGGCAAACCCGTCGGTGCCGAACACGTCTGCGAATTGGTCGCGCCCGCGTGGCGCCGGCGGGCGGGCGGCGATGACCGGCTGGTTCGGCTGCTCGGCGAAATTCAGGCGGCGGTCGGCGAACGAACGGACCTGGTTCTCGCGACCTCAACCGCCCCCTCACCCACCCTTCGGGCACCCTCTCCCCCGGTGGGGGAGAGGGCGGGGGTGAGGGGGACTCGGGACAGTTCTCATGCACGGATGGCGAGCGTCGGCTTGTGGAGTCCTTTGCCGGGACTGCCAGCCGTGGCAGACCCCACCACCGAAGCACTGGCCCCCGCCCTCGCCGAACAGCTTTACGGCCCGGCCGTGCTCACCACTTCGGTCTCGCGGCTCGAAGACTTCGCCGCTTGCCCGTTCAAATTCTTTGTCGCAACCGGGCTTCGTGCCGGCGAGCGCCTGCGCTTTGAAGCGGATGCCCGCCAGCTTGGCAGTTTTCAACACGAGGTGCTGCGGCGGTTCCACGCCGCGGTGCGCGAGGCTGGCCGGGAGTGGCGCGACCTGACGCCCGACGAGGCGCGTGGGCTGGTGGGCACGATCGCGGCGGACGTGACGCGAGAATTCGGGGGCGGCCTGCTCAGCGCCGACGACGGCGACCTGCTGACCGCGCGCGGCTTGACTGGCGCGTTGCAGAACTTTGTCGGCGTCCTGGTGAACTGGATGCGCACCAGCTACGGCTTGAATCCGCGCGCGGCGGAACTGGCGTTCGGCTTCCGCGACGCCGCACTGCCGGCCTGGGAAATCGCCCTGGACGGCCGGCACAAGCTGGCCTTGGTGGGCAAAGTGGATCGCGTCGATCTCGCCCCCGGCCCGCGGCCCGACGAGGCCTGGTGCGTCGTGCACGATTACAAGTCCGGCACGCTGGCGTTCGATCCGACTTTGTTTGCGCACGGCATCCAGATGCAGTTGCCAGTTTACCTCGCGGCGGTGGTGGCAGGCGCGGGCGCGGGGCGCGGGGCGCGGGGCGCGGGGGGGCAGGGAACGGCTCTTCCCGTCGAACCGCAAGGCATGGCTCAAGCGTTGGCACTTCCGGCCCGGCTGGTGCCAGCAGGGTTTTTCTACGTGAGCCTGCGCGGCAGGCTGCCGGGCAGTGAGCATCGCGACGAAGCCTTGACCGGTCTGGCGGAGGAAATGCGATCAGCCTATGAACATCACGGCCGCTTCCGCGCGGATGCCCTGGCGGCGCTCGACGCTGAGCTTAGCGGCCAGCCCAGCGGCCAATTCAAGTTCAAGCGCACGAAGGACGGTGGATTCAACGCGCGGCTTTCAAATCCGCTGACCGCGAGCGAGTTTGAGAGTCTCCTGACCGCTGCCGAGGTCAAGATTCGGGAGCTTGGCGACGCGATTTTCTCCGGCGCAGCGAAGGTGGACCCATTTCAGAAAGGCGCGAGCCTGAAGGCGTGCGACTCGTGCCGATTCCAAGCCTTGTGCCGGATCGATCCGTGGAGCCACCGGTATCGCCGGTTAGCGGCGGCGGGGAAACGCAGCGGCGGGGGATTGAAACTGGAAACCGCAGATGGACACCGATGAACGCGGATCAAGCAAAGACCGTGAAGCGGTTTAGGAATGGGAACCGGTTCACCCCCGCGGGTGAAGCCCAACCGTGGCGTCGAAACCGTTCCCATCTGCGTTGACCTGTGTCTATCTGAGGTTCAATTGCGGAGTTTTTGGGTGAAAGCGAAAACTCCCGCCGAACAGGCGGGAGTTGGCGCAAACAACGAATTGGCTTTCGGCCGTCCAGCGGCTGGCAGCCGGCTTATTTGTAGCCTGGGCCGTTCAGCAGCTCATTCGGCCGCGGGGCTTTGAGGTAACTCATGAATTTCCCCATCCTGATGTACTGGGCAGTGCCGCCCACGGTGCCGATCATGGCGCCGCCACCGCGGTCCGTGTTGTCCTTGTAATTGCCGCTCGAATGGCGCTGGGAAACGACTTCTCCCGCGGTTTCGGGATTGTTGCCGGCGTCGTTGAAGTAGAATCCGTTCACCTCATTTTGCTCCCACAGGATGATGTCCGTCGGGCTGAAATCGGTGGTGCGGAAGGTCTTGCCGTCGGGAATCATGCCGGCTTTGGGCCCGCAGTAGCCGCCGACCGTGCCGTTCATGCAGTACGACGTGACCTTCACGTAGCGGTCCTTCCACCATTGTTTGAACTGGCCGCGGGAGCGGTCCGAAACGTCCTTCGGACACCACATTACTTGGTGGGTGGACAGGAACGGGCCCAGTTGGCCGATCTTGAAGAACTGGATCTGGTTGCTGAACTGCAGCGTGTTCTCGAACACCCCCTGGCAGCTCGGGATGCTGGCTGGTCCGTTGGGGATGCGTCCTCTGTTTTGGGTGGCATAAGCCCAACCGTCCGGGCCGGCGGGAACCGTGCCCCAAGTGGGGTGCGGCAGATAATCCTGGTTGTCCGTCGAGTACATGGCAACGGCCAGGAGGATCTGCTTGACGTTGTTGATGTCCACCGTGGCCTGGGCTTTGTCCTTGGCCCGACTCAGGGCCGGGAGCAACATTCCCGCCAGGATGGCGATGATGGCAATGACGACGAGCAGTTCGATCAACGTAAATCCGAACTGCCGCGTGCGGTTTGGCCGTTTCATAAGTCGATGTCGATTGCGTGTTGGTTGAGACGAATTGACCTGTAGCCAATGGCTGGGGAGATTGCAAGTGTGCTTTTGCCAGCACAGCATTTTCGTTTCGCGGCAGCGCGCCCGCGCGGTTTTTGCCGCCTCCTGGCCGTGGCTGCCGCGGCTTGGACGGGAGTAATGGCCGGCCAGGCTGGCGGTCGGGCGGCGCCACCGCGACCGGCCAACCTCGTGGCTCGCGCCGGCGATCGCAGCGCGGTGCTGCACTGGGATGCCGGTCCAGCGCCCGCCCGGTACGTGGTGTTTCGCGAGGTCGCTCCTTCCGGCGCGGCCGTCCAACTCACAGCCAAACCGCTGGCCCAGCCGCGTTTCGCCGACTTCGCGGTCACGAACGGGGTGACGTACCGTTACCGGGTCGAGGTTTTAGCTGGCCCGCGTGACGATGGCGAGCCACCGCGCGTTTCGGACCAAACACATTTCGTGGATGAGGCGGGCGTCACCGCCACGCCGCGGGCTTTTGCGAACGACGCCGAATTTCTTGAACTTCTGGAAGCCACTGCCTTCGATTACTTCTGGCGCGAAGCCAACCCCGCTAGAGTGTTTCCATCAATCATGTAGCGTATCCGGCGTGTAAAAAGAACCCCTGGCAGTCGGTCGGGGTCACGGTG
>JAKCAB010000103.1 GCA_021839785.1 bacterium
CCCACGGCAATGACCACCGCCGCGATCATCACGCCCACGTGCCGCGCCATCCCCACGGCGGTGCTGACCGAGTCGAGCGAGAAGACGACGTCGAGCAGCAGGATTTGCACGATCACTTTGGCGAACGTCGGCGGGATCCGGCGGCTGACGTGGCCGTCCTCGCCTTCCAGTTTCTCGTGAATCTCCTTCGTGGCTTTGGCGATCAAGAAGAGGCCGCCGGCCAGCAGGACCAAGTCGCGCCCGGTAAATGCGTGGCCGAACAGGCTGAACAGCCCGGCCTGCAGGCTCATGATCCAGGTGAGGCTGAGCAGGAGCAGAATACGCGTGATCAACGCCAGGCTCAGGCCCAGCCGGCGGGCCTTCTCGCGCTGCGCCTCGGGCAGTTTGCCGGCGAGGATGGCGATAAACACCACGTTGTCGATGCCCAGGACGATCTCGAGCACGGTCAACGTGACCAGGGCGATCCAGAGTTCAGGCGAAAGCAGCCAGTCCATACATTGAGTCGAAGCCGTCTCGCGGCGTGCGTCAATGCAGATTGGCTTTGAAGAAGCCCACCGCGCGTTGCCAAAGGCGCTCGGTCGCCTCGGCGTCGGGCACCAGGTGCGTGAAACCGACCAACGGCAGGATGTCGAACGGCTTGCCGGCGCGGAACAGCGCGTCGGCCAGCTTCAGCGTGTGGCGGAAGAAAACGTTGTCGTCCGCCGTGCCGTGCACGAGCAACAACGGCACGCGCAGATTCGGAGCGTCTTCGATCAAGGAGTTGCGCCGGTACACCTCATCGTGCGCGTCCGCCGGCACGCCGAGGTAGCGTTCGGTGTAGTGCGTGTCGTAATCGTACCAATCCGTCACCGACGCGACCGCCACCGCCGCCTTGAACACGTCGGGTCGGCGCAGAACCGATTGCGCGGCCATGTACCCGCCGAACGACCAGCCGAACATGCCCACGCGGCCGAGGTCCATTTCGGGGAACTGCCGGCCCAGCGCCCGCACGCCCGCCACCTGGTCCGCGAGCGGTACTTCGCCGAACTTCTGGTAGATCGCGCGTTCCCAGTCACGACCCCGCCCCGGCGTGCCGCGGCCGTCCACCGACACGACAATGAAGCCCTGGTCGGCGATCCATTGGTCGAGCAACTGGCCGCTCAATGCCGCGGTGACCATCAGTGCGTGCGGGCCGCCATAGACGTGCACCAGCACCGGGTATTTTTGACCGGCCGCGAAAGCGCGCGGCCGAATCAGCTTGGCGTGAAACCCAGGTCCGTCGCCGACCGTTGGCATTTCGACGTGGGGGATGAACGGCGGCGCTTCGGCCACCGACGGCAGTTCCGCGATCAACGAACCGTCGGCGCGGCGAACGACGGTTTTCGTCGGCTCGTCCAGCGAAGCGATCGTTTCGGCGTAAATCGCGTGGTTCTTGGCGAACGTGGCGCCATGCTGGCTCAGGCGACCCGCGGTCAGCGAAATCATGTCGCCGCCGGCCAGCGGCACGCGGTAAAGGTGCGACTGCCTGGGATCCTGGCTGGCGCGGTAATATACCTGCTTCGCCGCTTCGTCCACGGACACGAGGCTTTGATAGCCTTCGCCCGGCGGCACCAAGACGCGCAGTAGTTGGCCGTCGGCGCTGCGAAGTTCGAGTTGCCAGGCACCGGCGTGCTCGCTGGTCCACAGAAAGCCGCTGCCGTCCTCGAGCCACCGCGGCACCTGTTGGTCCAGGTTCACCCAGGCCGGGTCGCGCTCAGTGAGCAAGACCTGGGTGGCGCCGGTCTTCGGGTTGGCGCACAGGACCGCCAGTTCGCGCTGGTCGCGCGTTTGCACCGTGAGCGTCAAACCGCCGTGCTCGGCCCAGTCCACGCGGGCGAGGTACGGATAGCGGGCAACGTCCCAGCTCACCCAACGCGTTTTGCCACCGCGGGCGGACACCACCCCCAGGCGCGCCTTCACGTTCGCCTTGCCCGGCCGGGGATAGTATTGCCCGTGCGCCGGCTGTCCGGGCTTGGACGGATCGGCGACAAACCATTGTTCCACCCCGCTGGCGTCCGCTTCTTCGTAGGCGATGAACTTCGCGTCCGGCGACCACCACCAGCCGCTGAACCGGTCCATTTCCTCCTGCGCCACGAACTCGGCGAGGCCGTGTGTGACCACCTCGGTCCCGCCGGCCGTCACCGCGCGCTCGCGCCGTTTCGCGAGGTCATACACGCGCACGTCCTGGTCGAACACATAGCCAACGAAACGTCCGTCAGGCGAGAACTTCGGGTCCACGAGCGTGCCGTCGCCGGTCTTGAGTTCGATTGCGGCTCCCGCGGTGCGATCGTACAAGAACAACTTCCCGCCGAGGCTCAGCAACAGGCGCGTGCCGTCCTTGGAAATCTGGAAGTCGGTGAACCCGCTCACAGTGACGCGCATCCGCTCGCGCCGGGCCTTTTCGGCGGGCGAGAGCTGCTCCTCGCCCCCGCCAAGCAACTGGTCCGGCGTGACCAGTTCGCGGGTTTGGCCGGTGGTGACAGCGAACTCGAACAACCCGAGCCGCGGCGTGCGGGGCTGGGCGCACAGGAACAACACCGCCTGGCCGTCGGGCGTGGGCTGCGCCTTGACCGGCCGGCCCAGCGACCAGCCGCGCGTCTCGGCGTAGTCACGCAGGAAATGGTCCGGCGCATCGCCGGCGATCAGACCGGTGGTTACGCCGAACAGCATCAGCATCGCGAGAGAGGCGCCGCGAGTGCCGCGAAGCAAAAATTGCATGGGGCGAACTGTGTGTTCGAGCCCGGCGTCGGGCAAGCCGGACCTCCGAGTGAAGCGCCCGGCGGGCGTTCAGGCCGGTGGGGCGTGATGCGGAGAAACAAGCTGCGCCGGTGAGTGCAAATTGGGGTCAGCCCGCCGGCGGCAGTTTGACCCGCGCCAAGTAGATCGCGGTCCTGCCTTCGCGTGACGAGTAGTAGCTCACCCAAAGCGTGGCTTCGTACCAAGCCAGCCCCGCATAACTGGTATCTCCGCCCGAGGGTAATTTGAGAAGCTCGGTGAGCTGCCCGGTCGTGGGTTCGATCCAAACCAGCGACGTGCGCACCTGGCCATTGTAGAGTCGCACCGCCGCCACGAGCCGCCCGTCCGGCAACGCAAGCAAGTGCGGTCCACCAATCTTGGCGCCCACATCCTGCCAGGTCCATTCCGTGTACGGTGGCCGCGCGCGACCCAGCAAACCGTGCCCCGGATCGCCGTCGCGGCGGAGCAAACACAGGCCGGTGGCGTCCGACAAAAAGACCAGCGACGTTTCGTTCGGGCGCTCGCGATCAAAGAGATCCGGCACCAGCGCGGCGAAGTGTCGTCCGTCGCTGCTGCGATAAAGGCGGACGGAATGCTCGCCGAGTGTGTCGTAGCCGACGCCATAGCAGGTGTCGCCCTGCCACGTTACCCGCCACAGCCAGAAGTTCGTTTCACCGATCGTCACGGGCTCGCCCCAGTGCGCGGGCGTTGCCGCGAACCAGGCCAGGGTCTGGTGGGTGGTCTTGTCAGGTTGGCGTCGCACCGCGGTGGCAGTCAGCATGAGCTGGCCGCTCGGAGTCACCACCACCTTCGGGTCGCGCAAGTCGGCGCCCGCCAGCGTGAGCCGCGCCACGGAAGTCCAGTCACGGCCGTCCGGCGAAACCAGCACGCGCACCGCTCCGTCCGGCGAAACGTGGCCGCTGCCTTCGCGGAATACACACACGAATCGACCGCCGAAGCGCGTCAAGTCCGTGAAGGCGTTGTGCGGCGCGGCGTCCCAGAGCTTTCGCCCTTCAAGAATCGTGGCCGAACCGGTGGCCGCCGGCTCCGAGGCGTTGGCCGCCGCTCCCGTCACGATTGCCGCCATCGCCAGCG
>JAKCAB010000008.1 GCA_021839785.1 bacterium
CCGGGTCGAGATCGACGACGTCTGTCCCGCTCCGCGCATGCAGGGCAGCCGCGACGAGCGGTACGTGGAGAACCCCCACGATAAGTACCTGCCGAATCTGCTGGTGATCGTGATCGGCCAGAACCCCTACTCGCAGGATGCCGAGCGCGGCAACGTCCGCGACGTCGCCTACTCCGACGTGTCCGTCACAGGGAAACGCGCTCCACGATCCTGCTTCAACGGTCTCGACTCCCAGCACACGGTCCAGCGGGTCACCATTGACAACCTGCGGCTGAGCGGCAAGCCCGCAAACAGTGCGGCTGACGCCAACCTGTCGGTGGGCAAGTACGTGAGCGACGTTCTTTTCGGCAAGGCCGCGGAGTAACGGCCGCGGCGCTGACGGCCGCCCTGCCGTCTGCCCAGCCCGGCGGCGGGACTGCGTCCCTCTTGTCATCGAGTTCGGTGAATGCGACGAGGGCTTGAGGAACGGGTAAGGTGCTTCTTCGACGTGCATGATGGGTATCAGCCATAGTGGGGAATCTCCAACTTGCCAGCCACAAAGTAGAGCATGGCGATCTGATACTCGGCGGAATGTAGATGTTGAGCTTCTCGACGACTTTGACCTCGAAGTGCGCCCAAGGCAGGTCATCGCAGACCACGTCCGGCGAGTCCGGTGAGCCGCTCAACTGCTGCCCGCGCCGCGCCCGGTAACCGTTCGCCCGCAACTCGTCGCGCCGCTGGCACTCGCCCCTGGCTCCCTTTGCCCGGCTGTTCATTGCCAGCCTCCTTCGAGGCGCTGTTGTTGCACACCAGCGACGTTTCGCTCAACCGGCGCCGCGCGCCCTCGGGCCGGAAGCGCATGAGTCGTTCGTTGGGGTTGGCCGTGCTCATGGTGCCGCCTCAGCGGTCGAAGATTTCAAACGCCGGCTTCTGCAAGACCTCCGCGATCCGGTGCTTGGTGTCGCCATCAGGCCGGGCGCGGCCTGTTTCCAGCCGGGAGATGTCGATCTCCTTGCAACCGACCTTGTCCGCGAGTTGAAGCTGGGTGAGGCCCTGGGGCACCGGCGTCGCCTTCAGTCTGTAATTCGATGCCATGTCGTGCGATTTCGACCGTGGCAAGACCACCTCGCCACTTCACCGGACATGGGGTGACAAAACCTGTCACCAATGAAAAACGTTCCGGTGGTGTGTGGGATCTGTGGGGCAAACCGAAGCTCCAACCCGTCAGGCTATAGCCTGAAGAGCGAATGTGTGGGAATGCGTGGTAGGATGTGTGGTAAACTGTCCACAGTTTTCCAGGCTGTCCGCCTAGTTCCACCGAGGAACCTCCAACACGCTGCAAACGCAAAGAAGCCAATAAAAATGGCCCTGAGACGGGGGTCTCAGGGCCGAAAATTGGTTGCGGGGGGTGGATTTGAACCACCGACCTTCAGGTTATGAGCCTGACGAGCTACCGGGCTGCTCCACCCCGCGATCCGAACCTCAGAAGCAAACAGTAGGCGCGGCGTGCCACAGCGAGCAAGCGATTTCTGGAGCGGCCAGGCGGATGCCGCCGCGCGTCACCCGTCGTGAACGGCCGTGAATGATGGAACGCGACAACGCCAGGCCTCGAGCCAACCGGAGTTTCAGGCCTGGCGTGGCGGATTGCTTTCACGGGAATCGTCCCGGAAGCGACCTCAACGAACGCCTTGCCGTTCTTAACCCCCACGGTGCCGTAACCGGTGGCGGTGGCGAGGAAACAGCGGAAATCGCCTTTGACGCGCGGGTCGAGGTGCAGCACCTGCTCTACCGCGTCGTACCGCGCGCCGCTCAAGCCTTGGAGCAGGCCGTACGAGGACATGGCCCGCGCGTACCAGTGCCCGCATTCGTATTCGTTGAACGGATTGCGGACGCGGCCGTCGTAGCGGTCGTGGCAGACGCGGACGATTTCCAGACCTTCAGCGACGTGGCCGAGCAGCATGAGGTGTGACGTGACCTGGTACTCGATCCCGGTCCAAACTTCGTCCAAATAAATTGAATTCGGCCGCGCCGCCGCTTACCATGTTTGGTTCGGCAAGACCTCCACCGCCTCGCTCGCCATTGGTGCGACCGTCGCGCTCCTGGGCCGGGCGCAATGGCCGCTTCGGGTGGGACTCATCCTCGCCATCGTGGCGTGCCTCGAGGAGATCGCCATTACGTTTACCGTCAAGGAAAGCCGTTCCAAGGTCCGCTCGTGGTGGCACGCGCGGCGGCTCGGTGCATCCGGCGGCCGGGAACCTGAAGATTGAAACCGCGCGGTCTGAAGAGCCGGCAATGCCCCGCGCCTCGAAATGGTGAATCGGTCGCACCGCCCAGCTTTCGTTCAAACGAATGAACAGGCCTTGCGGTCGGGATCGCTACCCCGGTTCGGAATAAGCCTGACCGCTTCGGGGAGGTGGCGGTTCGCTGTATCTCAACGCGAAACGCTGTCAGGCTGTTGGCGTTGACGCGTAACTCGGCCCGGAAAACTGAGTTGCAGTCCGGCGCGGCCTCCCGCCACACTCGCCCATGCTTGCCAGGGTCTGCTCCGCCGCGGTCAACGGCATCGAGGCTTACCCCGTGGAGGTCGAGGTCAACGCCGGCTGGGGCGACACGTTGGTCGTGATCGTCGGCCTGCCGGACGCCGCGGTGAAAGAGTCCCGCGACCGCGTCAGCACGGCGCTCACCAACTCGGGGTTCAAGTTTCCGATGGGCCGCACCACCATCAACCTCGCCCCCGCCGACGTGCGCAAGGAGGGTCCCAGCTTCGACCTGCCCATCGCCGTCGGCATGGTGGCCGCGAGCGAACAGATGAACGGCGATCAACTCGATAATTTCCTCATCGTCGGTGAACTTGCCCTCACCGGCGCGGTACGCTCGGTGAAAGGCGTGCTGCCGGTTGCGCTGCGGGCCAAAGCCGAGGGCAAGGCCGGCGTGCTCGTGCCTGCCGACAACGCCGCTGAGGCGGCGGTCGTGGCCGGGCTGAACGTCATTCCCGTCGCGAATCTGCGCGAGGCGGTGAGTTTCCTCGAAGGCGAAACCGCGATCGCGCCCACACGGGTGGACGTGGCCGCGCTGTTCGAGTTGCCGGCCGATGACGATCTGGATTTCGCGGATGTGAAGGGCCAGGAGTCGGTGAAGCGCGCACTCGAAATCGCCGCCGCCGGCGGACACAACGTGCTTTTGATCGGACCGCCCGGCACCGGCAAGTCGATGCTGGCCAAACGGCTGCCCACCATTCTGCCGCCGCTCACCCTCGAAGAAGCACTCGAAACCACGAAGATTCACAGCATCGTCGGCCTGCTCAAACCAGGCCAGGCGCTGGTCACGCAACGGCCGTTCCGCTCGCCACACCACACCGCCAGCGATGCCGGACTGCTCGGCGGCAACATTAACCCGACGCCCGGCGAGATTTCACTGGCCCACCACGGCGTCCTGTTCCTCGATGAACTGCCGGAGTTCAAGCGCAGTGTGCTCGAAACAATGCGTCAGCCGCTGGAAGACGGTCACGTGACCATTTCGCGCGCCGCCGGCACGATGACCTTCCCGTCACAATTCATGCTGGTGGCCGCGATGAATCCGACGCCGGACGGGAAAATGCCCGGCGAATCGCGCTGCTCGCCGCGTGAAATCCAGAGCTACCTGGGCCGCATCTCCGGGCCGTTGCTGGACCGGATCGACCTCCACGTCGAGGTGCCGCCGGTGAAGTTTCGCGAGATCACCGCCGAGCGGACGGGAGAGCCGTCCGCCCAGATTCGCGCGCGGGTCATTGCCGCCCGGCGCCGCCAGCAGGAGCGGTTTCGCGCGCGCGCGCGCGTGACTTGCAACGCCCGCATGGGGACGCGCGAACTGAAAGCCTTCTGCGCCCTG
>JAKCAB010000179.1 GCA_021839785.1 bacterium
CGAGCGCCCCCAGCAAAAACAACGGCGCCAGAAAGCTCATGTCCACCGTCCTTGGGCATGACGCCCCGCGCGTTGGACGCGCCGGCCGCGATGGGCGCGCGCCTGGAGAAATTCGAACAGCGCGCGTTCGAGCGGTTGGTCGGTGCCCAGCCGGGCATGGCTGTGGCCCAAACGCAGGCACAGCTCACGCACCGCGGCGCAGTGGCTTTCGAGCTTGCGCAAGTAGCCGGCGCGCACGGAGCCGGGGTCGATCAGGAGGCTTTTGCCGGATTCGCCGTCCTCGAACAGGGCCGGCTCGCGGAACGGAAACGAGAGTTCCGCGGGGTCGAGCACCTGGAACGCGATGCCTTCGTGGCCGCACGCGGCAAGTTGCACCAAGGCCTGTTCCAGCCGGTCCAGCGGCGCAAGGAAATCGGAGATCAGCACGACCAGGCCGCGCTTGCGGACGATCTCGACCACGCGTTGCAGCGGCGCGACGAGGTCCGTCGCACGCCCGCTCGCCGGTTGTTCCAGCGCCAGCATCAGCCTGCGCAGATGCCCGAAGCGGTGCCGGGCGGGCAGGTAGTCGCGCACCGCGCCATCGAAAGTCAGCAGTCCGACCGCGTCGCCTTGGAGGTGCAGAAAGTACGCGAGCGTGGCGGCGAGCGTGGCGGCGTACTCGGCCTTCGTGTAGCCCACCGAGCCGTAGGCCATCGAGCGGCTCTGGTCGGCGATGAGGTGGCAGCGGAGGTTCGTCTCGTCCTCGAAGCGCTTGAGGAAATACCGGTCGCTGCGGGCATAGACCTTCCAGTCCAAATAGCGCAGGTCGTCGCCGGGCGTGTATTGGCGGTATTCGGTGAACTCGACCGAGAAACCGTGGTACGGGCTGCGGTGCAGGCCGCTCCAAAAGCCTTCCACCACCACCCGCGCGCGCAGCTCGAGGTTGCGGAGGCTCATCAGCACCTTCGGGTCGATGAGCGAGCCGGCGGGCGGAGACGAATGACTGGCGGTGGCGAGCATGGCCGTTAGTTTGCAGGCGCGCTTGCGGGCCGACACTTTGGGTTGCCCACGCCTCGCACCACTCGATCGGGGCAACGGAGCGCGGCCGGTCCCCGACCGCTGCACCTCGCAACGCGCAGGCCGTAGCGACCGGAGACCGGTCGCGCGCCGACCGGACATGGGCTTGGGCTTTGCGCCTTCACGGGATCGGCGGTTTGACGGTTTCGAGCAGCCGCCGGGTCACCGCGTCCACGCGGATGCCCTCGGCTTCGGCGCGGTAGTTGAGCAGGATGCGATGGCGCAGGACCGGCGCCGCCAGCGTGCGCAAATCCTCGACGGTGACATGCGCGCGGCCTTTGAGGAGCGCGCGCGCCTTGGCGCCGAGGACCAGGAACTGCCCGGCGCGGGTGCCGGCGCCCCAGTTCACCCACTGGTTGATGAAGTCGGGCGCGCCGTTCTGGTGCGGGCGCGAGGCGGCGGCCAGTTGGACTGCGTAACGCACCAGTTCCTCGGCGATCGGCACCTTGCGTACCAGGTCGTGGAAATGCAGCACGTCCTCGCCGCTGAACAGGGCCTCGATCGCCGCCGGCGGGGCCGCGGTGGTGCGCGTGACCACCGCCACTTCGTCGGCCTCGGGCAAGTAGTCCATCACCACGTTGAACATGAAGCGGTCGAGCTGGGCTTCGGGCAGCGGGTACGTGCCTTCCATCTCGATCGGGTTCTGAGTGGCGAGGACAAAGAAGGGTTCTTCGAGCGCGTGTCGCTGGCCGGCGGCGGTGACTTGATGTTCCTGCATGGCCTCAAGCAAGGCGGCCTGCGTCTTGGGCGGCGTGCGGTTGATTTCGTCGGCCAGAATGAGGTTGGCGAAGATCGGGCCGCGCACGAACACCATCTGCCGGCCGCGATCGGTATCCTGGAGGATTTCCGTGCCGGTGATGTCCGCGGGCATGAGGTCGGGCGTGAACTGCACGCGCTGGAACTTGAGGCGGAAGATCTGGGCAATCGACTTCACAAGCAGCGTCTTGGCCAGGCCCGGCGCGCCGGTGATGAGGCAATGCCCGCCGGCGAAAAGCGCCACCAGGATTTGCTCGATCACCTCCCGCTGGCCGACGATGACCTTGGCCAGTTCGGTTTCGATGCGGGCATGGCCGGCCACCAGCCGCGCCACGGCGTCGCGGTCGGCTTGAAGGGTGGAGGCGGCCGGGGCGGCGGGCTTCATTTCGAGGGTGGGCAGGGCGCTCATGTCAGTGGGTCATGATGTAAAAAATCACATTGACCGCCAGTGGATAGGCGGTTTTCTCGGAGAACTCGGCGAAGTAATAGTGGTTGTCGCCCTCCCACTCCCAACCGTCGCCGTTGTCGGTGTTGTGAGTGGCCAGCACCATGATGCGCCCCCGGTCGTCGAAGATCACGCGATGATGCACCACCTGCGCGTCCGATCGTTCCCAAGTGCGGTGTTCCGGGTCGTACTCGCTCATGGTGCCCAACTCCACGTTCGGCACCTGGTTTTTCGCGCGGATGTCGAAGACGCAATGGTAGAGCGGATGGTCGAGCGGCAGCTCCGTGAAGTTCCGGTCGGGAAAAACCTGCTTCATCACGTCTGCGCAGTTCTCCCATTCCTCTTCGCCCCAGAAATCGTCCAGCCAGAGGAAGCCGCCGTTGAGCAAGTATTTTCGAAGGGCGACGATTTCGTCGGCGTTCAATTCGAGGCTGCCCGGCTCCACCATGTAAATGAACGGATAGTCGCTGAGGCCCTTGTCGGTCAGGTTGATGAACTTGCCGTTCGGATCGACCTTGAGCGCCGTCATCTGCTGCAACCGAAACGACAAGTTCAAGTCACTGTCCGGCGTGTCGGTGTCCCACGGACCGCCGCGGCTGTAAGGCGTCCGCGCCCGTCGGATGCGGGCAAAAGTGAACACGTCCTTCTCGAAACCGGGGGCGTTCGTCCAGTTCGGGGTCTCGCCGGCGTGTTGCACCATCTCCCGCGGCGTGTGGTAGCCTTCCGCGCGACTCCACCCCCAGCCGCCCCGAAAACCACCGCGCCCGCCGCGGAAGCCGCGTTGCGCGAGGACGACGCCCGTTAGCACCGCCAGCGCCAACAGCGCCGTCTGCCACCGTTTCATCGCGACGCCTCCGGGGTTTCGACGGCGGCGGTCGCCGGGGGCGCGGCGGCGGCGGCGATTTCAAGCAACAGGCGCAGCGCGTCGCGATACCGCGGCGCGTCTTCGAGCGCCAGCAACGCTTGCCGGCGCGCGGCGGGATCGCCCACGCGATGTAGTTGGCGGGCCAGGCGGAAATGAACCTCCGCCGGGTTGGGAGGATCGAGTTGGAGCAAGGCGCGGTAAGCGCCGATGGCGGCGGGCGCGTCGCCGGTCGCCTCGCTGGCCTCGGCCAGGAACCGGTACGGCGGGGCCACCAGCGGATTCACGGCAAGGTAGCGGCGGGCGTTGAGGATCGCCGCCGGCCAGTCGCTGGACGCGGCCGCCAGTTGCATCGAGCGCAGGTAGGCATCGACGGCTTCGTCGTCCTTTTCCGCCAGGCGAGCCCAGGCCTGGCGTTCGTCGTTCGTCTGGCCCAATTGCCGGTACGCCTCGGCCAACGGCCGATACGCGCTGTCCGGCCCGGTGAAATCCGGATACAGGTCCACCAACCGCTGCCAGACCGGCGCGGCGGCGGCCCAGTCCTGGGCCTCCATGAGTTGCTCGCCCTGCCGCATCAGCACGTAAAAATTGTTCGGCCGCGGCTTGGCCCAAACTGTCCAGGCCAGGTCCTCCGCGCCGCCCAACATCGCCTCCAGCGCCGGCTTCTCCCAATCCAGCCCCGGCGCGAGCGCCTCCGCCTTCTGCCGCGCGAAAGCGGCAAACGCT
>JAKCAB010000369.1 GCA_021839785.1 bacterium
CGGTCTCCAGCGCGATGGTCAGCCCCAGAATCTTGCCGATGCCGGGCAGTTCCTGCAGGCGCTGGTAGGCGGGCCATTTCCCGGCGACGCCCAGGATGTGCGCTTCCAGCTTCGTGATGGCGTCGGTGAGGTGGCTCATCAGTTCGATCTCGGTACCGCTCAGGAGTTGGTCGGCGGGAGCGGTGAAGCGGGCTTGCGCTTCCGCGGCGCTCATCGTCTTGACGCGCGCCAGGGGCACGCGCTGGCCGAGGGTGCGCTCGTGGAGGCTCTTGAAGCTCAAGATCAGCGTGGTGCGCTGGCGCACCAGCAGCAACCGGCGGCGCAGCAGGTCGCGCACGGGGCGGGTCTGGCGGTCGTGAATGTGGCCGGTGGGCAGCAGATTCAGGCGCAGCAGTTCGGCCAGGAAGCAGGCGTCGGAGACATCGTCGCTGTATTTCATCCCGCTGTACGGTTGCATCGCGGCCGGGTTGGCGAGCGCGACGTGATAGCCGTGATCCTGGAGGCCGTCCACCAGCCAATACCAGTTGAAGGTGGACTCGATGGCGATGGTGGCGATCCGCTGCTGGTAGGGCTGGAGCAGTTGGAGGATGGCGGCCAGATCGCAGGGGAGTTTCTTGTGGACGAGACGCCGGCCGCTTTCGTCCATGAGGCCGCAGAGGGCGTTGTTGCTGTGCAGGTCAATTCCGACCAGGATCTTCATAGGGGTTCTCCGGTGGGTTGAGGATTGAGGTTTGTGGTCACACCTCAAACCACTCACCCGCCTGCCGGATAACCACGTTTCACTCCAGCGCCAGCTCACGCTTAATGCTCTACAGTGCTTGATAATGGTTGCTGGCTGTCGGTCTTCCTCCGGCGATTCTGCGACAGATGGGTCACTGCCATTTGATGCTTTGGCGCAATCAGGCAGCATTGCTCATGGATCGGGCCCATCGGCGAGGATCGTCCGTCTGCCCCCACCAGGTCGCAAGCTGTTTCTTCAGCATTTCCTCCGCTTTTGAGGCGCCAGGACAGGCCGAACTGGTTTTGCAGTTCGGAGGCATCGCCCCAACATCGCTGTCGGGGCGATGCAGGCTGGCAGAAGCGCCGGCAAGTGCTAACTGTTCCGCGTGCTGCACGAACTGGAACCGCCACTCTCCGCCGAAGCCGTGATCGCCATCCACGGCGCGCGCGAGCACAACCTCAAGAACCTCTCGGTCGCCATTCCCCGCGGCCAGTTCGTGGTCGTCACCGGCGTCAGCGGCTCGGGCAAGAGCACGCTCGCGTTCGACCTGCTGTTCGCCGAAGGCCAGCGGCGCTTCCTCGACTCGATGAACACCTACGCCCGGCAGTTCGTCGAGCAAATGGCCCGCCCGGACGTGGACCTCATCGCCGGCATCCCCCCCACGGTCAGCATCGAACAACGCAACTCCCGCGGCGGCGGCAAAAGCACCGTCGCGACTGTGACCGAGATTTACCACTTCATCCGGTTGCTGTTCGCGCGGCTGGGCACACCGTTCTGCCCGGACTGCCAGGTGGCGGTCGAGCCCCAGACGCGGGACGAGGTGGGCGCAAGGCTCCAAGCCGAGCTGAAGCGCCGCGGCGATCTCTTGCTGCTGGCGCCGGTGGTGCGCGGACGGAAAGGCTTTCACACCGAGATCGCGGACTGGGCCCGCAAGCGCGGTTACTCCGAGCTGCGCGCCGATGGCCGGATGTACCCCACCGACGAACCATTCCGGTTGGACCGCTTCCGCGAGCACAACGTCGAGGTGGTGACCGGCGTGCTCGAGGCCAAGCCGCGACGGGCTGCGCGTGGCAGGCGAGGCGCGTCCAAGGCGATGCCTTCTGGCCCCACTCCGGCACCGCAACAACTCGTGGACGAGGCGCTCGACATCGGCAAAGGCACGCTGTTCGCCTTGGACAACCGCGGCCAGCTCACGACGCATTCGACCGAGCGCGCCTGTCCGTCCTGCGGCAAATCTTTCGCGCCGCTCGATCCGAAGTTTTTTAGTTACAACTCCGCGGCCGGCTGGTGCCCGCGCTGCCGCGGCTTCGGCGAGCTGTTCTACCTGCCCGAAGACGTGGACCGCGGCGCGCGCGCGGATGCGATTGAGGAATCCTGGTGGGGCTGGCAGGAAGGCCAGCGCGAGGTTTGCCCGGAGTGCGGCGGAGCGCGGCTGAATCCGGTGGCGCGGGCGGTACGGCTGGTGGTCGTCGGCGCGAAGTCGAAGTGTCAAAAGGCCAGCGCAGCACCCACCATCGACACACTCGGCGCCTTGTCAGTTGACGCGGCGGCGGAGTGGTTCGGGCAATTGAAGTTGGCCGGGCGCGAAGCCGAGATTGCCCGCGACATCCTGCCTGAAATCCGCGAGCGGCTGCGCTTTCTCCGCGAAGTGGGCCTGGGCTATCTCCAGCTCAGCCGCGCGGTCACGACACTTTCCGGCGGCGAAAACCAGCGCATCCGGCTGGCGGCGCAACTCGGCTCCAACCTCAGTGGCGTGCTCTACGTGCTGGACGAACCGACGATCGGCCTGCACGCGCGTGACAACGAGCGGTTGCTCGAGGCGCTGGCCAAGCTCAAGGCGCGCGGCAATTCGTTGGTCGTAGTCGAGCATGACGAAGCCACCATGCGGTGCGCGGATTGGATTCTCGACCTCGGCCCCGGCGCCGGCTTGAACGGCGGCCAAGTGGTTGCCGCCGGCACACTCGAGGAGTTGCTGCGGCACCAAGATTCGATCACCGGGCAGTGCCTGCGCGAACACGCGAAGCTGCCACGGCCGGCGCGGGGCGAGCGAAGGCCGGTTAGAAGTTCGAAGGCCGAAAATCGAAGATCGAAGGAAACCCGAAAACCGAAATCCGAAATGGGCGGCGGTGCGGCCGGAACGCGATCCGCAAGTTTCGAGTTTCGAGCTTCGGAGCTGCAATGGCTCACGCTCCGCGGGGCGGCCGTCCACAATCTCAAGAACCTCACCGTTCGTTTTCCGCTGGGGCGGTTGGTGCTTGTCACCGGTGTCAGCGGCTCGGGCAAGAGCACCTTGATTCGCGAATGCCTCCTGCCCGCACTCCGGGCCACGCTGAAGCCGGAACCGGAGAAGTCCGCCGTGCATCCGGCATCCGGCATCCGGCATCCGGCATCGGGGGACTGCCTCTCCGGCCACGAGTCCATCGCGGCGGTCTATGAAGTCGATCAGGCGCCGATCGGCCGCACGCCGCGCTCGACGCCGGCGACCTACGTCGGCTTCTTCGACGACATCCGCGCCCTGTTCGCCCAAGTGCCGGAGGCGCGGATGCGCGGCTACGGGCCGGGTCGATTTTCGTTCAACAGCGCCCAAGGCCGGTGTCCCGAGTGCGAAGGCGCCGGCGTGGTGAAGCTGGAAATGAACTTCCTGCCGCCGGCCTTCGTGCGCTGCGAGACCTGCAACGGCCTGCGATTCAACCCGGAGACGCTCGACGTCACCTTCAACGGCCGGAACGTCGCCCAAGTGCTCGATCTGAGCGTGGCCGAGGCGCGCGAGTTCTTCGCCGCGCAGCCACGCATCCGGCGGGCGCTCGACGCCTTGCACGACACCGGGTTGGACTACCTGAAACTCGGCCAGACCAGCCCGACCTTGAGCGGTGGCGAAGCGCAGCGCGTGAAGCTGGTGACGCATTTGCTGACCGGGTTGAAGCCGCAGCTCGAATTGCCGGCGCCGGCCGGGCGGCGCACGAAGCGGAACCTGTTCATCCTGGAAGAACCCACGATTGGCCTGCACGTGGCCGACGTGCGCCGGTTGGTGGAGGTGTTGCAACGCCTCGTCGATGCCGGGCACAGCGTGATCGTGATCGAACACAACCTGGACCTCATCGCCGAAGCGGACTGGGTGATCGAC
>JAKCAB010000874.1 GCA_021839785.1 bacterium
CCGAGAATTCGTCCAGTCGCCCGCTCACCGCGGCCAGTTCCTTGTCGGTCATGGGCGCCGTCTGCCCCAATCCAAGTCCAAGGTCAATACACACTTAACCTAGTATTAGTAGCCGCCTACCGGACAAATGACTTGGTGAAATCCTCGCCTTGAATCTCGACGACCTTCTTCTCGAAGCGCGAGTCGGCGATGAGTTGCTGGAGCTTCTTTTCGTAAGCCGCGCCGTCCAGGGGCAGTTCGATGGTCTGGCCGGTGAGCGAGCTGAAGAGCGTGGCGTTGGCGAGTTCGACCGAGTTCATGCCCTCGGCGCCCGGCGCCACCAGTGGCACGCCGTCGAGGATGGCATCGACCATGTTTTGTGTGAGCGTCGCGTGCTGGGCGGGGGCGTTGTCGAACGGCACCTCCACGTTCCAAACGTCGGGCCGGGCGAAGCCGGTCTTCGCCGTGCGGCTGAACTGAACCATATCGGTCTCGTTGCGGGTGAAGGTGAGCCGGTTGTTTTCGAGCACCAGCTTGCCGCGCGTGCCGCAAATCTCGAACCGGTTCGTGCCCGGCGCCTCGCCGGTCGAGGTGATGAAGACGCCGGTCGCGCCGCTGGCCCATTCCCAGTAGGCGGTGACGTTGTCCTCGACTTCGATGTTGTGGTAACGGCCGAGCTGGCAGAAGCCGCGCACCCGCGCCGGCATGCCGCACAGCCACTGGACGATGTCGAGGTTGTGCGGACACTGATTGAGCAACGCGCCGCCGCCCTCGCCCTTCCAGGTCGCGCGCCAGCCGCCGCTCGCGTAATAAGCCTCGGTGCGAAACCAGTCCGTGATGATCCAGCTCATGCGCACGAGCGAGCCCAATTCGCCACTCGTAATGAGCTTTTTGATCTTCACGTAACGCGGTTCAGTGCGGAGCTGGAACATCGCGGCGAAAACCTGCTTCGGATGCTTCGCGTGTGCGGCGATCAGGCGTTCCGCGTCGGCTTTGTGAACCGAGATCGGCTTTTCGACCATCACGTGCAGACCGGCGTCCAGCGCGGCAATGCCAAGGGTGGTGTGCTGGTAATGCGGAGTGGCGATGATGACCGCATCCACGGCGCCCGACCGGATGAGTTCCTCGCCGTCTTTGAAAGTCTTGAGGCCCTTGGCGGCCCACGGATCCAGCGGGGCCAGCGCGTCGGCGACAGCCGTGAGCTGGCAGCGGTTGACCTTCCCGTTCAGGAGATAATCGGCGTGGTACTTGCCGATGTTGCCCATGCCGATGATGCCGATGCGGACGGTGTTCATGGGCGCGAGTCTAGTGGCTGCCGCCGCCGCGAGGCGAGCGCGGAGTCAACTCCGGTGGATGGGGGAAGGCTGCAGTTGAAACGTCCTGATCGACGATTTGGAACTCAGGAATCGCGCTCCAGAATTCCGACTTTCCTGGATTCCGAATTCGGTCTCTAAGCCTCAGTGGCTGAAATTGCAGGGCTCGACGGAGTCTCGCCCCACCGCTGGCTGGTGTCAGTACGGCAGCGGAAAACGCGCGGTCAGTTCGAGGACGCGTTGGCGAACCTGCCTGGCCGCCGCGGCGTTTTTCACGTCCAGCAACACCTCGCTGATCATGTCGGCGATGGCCGCCATCTCCGGCTCTTTCATGCCGCGGGTCGTGACGGCGGGCGTGCCGAGCCGGATGCCGCTGGCTTGGAAGGGCGAGCGGGTCTCGAACGGAATGGTGTTCTTGTTGACGGTAATGCCCGCCTCGTCGAGCACGTTCTGGCACTCCTTGCCGGTGAGGCCACGCGCGCCGACGTCCACCAGCATGAGGTGGTTGTCGGTGCCGCCGCTCACGAGGCGGTAACCGTTGCGTGCCATGCCTTCGGCGAGCGCGGCGGCGTTCTTCACGATCTGCTGCTGGTACGCCTTGAAGCCGGGCAGCAGCGCCTCGTGGAGGCAAACCGCCTTGGCGGCGATCACGTGTTCCAGCGGTCCGCCCTGGATGCCCGGGAAGGTCTGCGAGTCGATTTCTTTGGCGTACTTCTCGCGGCACAAAATCAGGCCGCCGCGCGGGCCACGCAGGGTTTTGTGCGTGGTGGTGGTGACGAAATCGGCGTACGGCACCGGGCTGGGATGCAGACCCGCCGCGACCAGACCCGCAATGTGGGCGATGTCCGCCAACAGCAACGCGCCGACCTCCTGCGCGATCTCGCTCATGCGCTGGAAGTCGATGATCCGCGGGTAGGCGCTGGCGCCCACGGTGATCATCTTCGGGCGGTGCTGCCGGGCCATTTCGGCGAGCTGATCGTAGTCGATCCGCTCGTCGTCCTTGCGCACGCCGTAGTGAACGATCTCGAAGAATTTGCCGGAGAAATTGGCCTTGTTGCCGTGGGTGAGATGCCCGCCGTGGCTCAGGTCCATCGTGAGCATCTTGTCGCCCGGCTTGAGCATGGCGAAATAGACGGCCATGTTCGCGCCCGAGCCGGAGTGCGGCTGCACGTTCGCGTGCTCGGCCCCGAAGAGTTGCTTGGCGCGGTCAATGGCGAGTTGCTCGCTGCTGTCCACGTTCTCGCAGCCGCCATACCAGCGCTTCTTCGGATAACCCTCGGCGTATTTGTTCGTGAGCACCGAACCCTGCGCTTCCATCACCGCCAGGCTGGTGAAGTTCTCGGAGGCGATCAGTTCGATGTTTTGCTGCTGGCGCTGGCGCTCGCGTTCGATGATGCCGGCAATGTCCGGGTCCACCGCGGCGAGCCGCAGGTTGACCGGGGTGCGCGTCTCCATCTTGAGCACGCGCCGTTCGTGGCGGCCGCCTTCGAAGCGGCTGTCCACGAAAATGTCCACGAGGCGGCGGGCCTGCTCGGGGCTGGTGAACTTCGCACCGAGGCAGAGCACGTTCGCGTCGTTGTGGCTGCGCGCCAGTTCGGCTGTCTCCTCGTTGCTCACCAAGGCGGCGCGCACGCCGGGAATCTTGTTCGCGGCCATGCTCATGCCGATGCCGGTCGAGCACACCAACACACCGAACGCCGCTTCGCCGGCGGCGACTTCGCCCGCGACCGCCTGCGCGTAATCCGGGTAATCCGTGGATTTCGTGGAGTCGGTGCCCAGATCGCCCACTGCGATGCCCCGGCCGAGCAAATGGCGTTTGATCGTCTCCTTCAGTTCGTAGCCGGCATGGTCGGCGCCGATGGCCGCCGCGATGAGCTTGCTCTTGGACTCGGCTGCACCGGCGCCGGTCGCGGACTGTTCGAGATAGCGCAAAACAGATTGCAGGCCCTGCTCGATCTTGTCGCGGCACTCCCGATAGACCTCCAAACCCTCGCCAATGGGGTCGGGAATGTCTTTTTCGTATCCCTGCAAAGTGTCGTCGAACTCGCGCAGCAGGAACGTCTTTTCCCCGGCCTTGGGATACAACAACGCCACCGTGTCCACGTGGCCCTGGGTCATGCCGAAGACGTAATCTGCGCGCTGCACCAGCTCCGCTGTAAGCGCCTGGCTGCGTTGGGCTGAGAGGTCGATGCCCAATTCCTGCAAGGCCTGGATGGCGAACGGACTCGGGCGCTGGCCGTCGATTGCGCCCACGCCCGCCGACAGGATCTCGTACTCGCCGCGCTCGCGCGTCAGGTGACGGAACAAGCCCTCGGCCATGGGGCTGCGGCACACATTGCCGGTGCAAATGAACAGAATGGTCTTCATTCCCGCTGCGAAAGGATGGGACGTTGCGGAGGGGTCGGCAAGTCGTCAACGGCGAAATCCCCGCCAAAGCCAGCCAGTGGACGGCGAGGAGCGTGTTTGCCCGGGGCGGCTCAAGGCTTGCGGGCCTCGACCACGGCCAGGCCTTTCAACAAATCCAGGGCTCGCACCAGGACCGGATCGGCCAC
>JAKCAB010000835.1 GCA_021839785.1 bacterium
CACGAACTCCGCGGCTGTGAATGGTTCAGCGATCCCGACTACATCGAGGAGGTGATGCGGGACGTGCGCGCGCTCGGCGGCCGTCGGTTTCGCGGTGCCCAAATCCAGGCCGCGATAGACCTGCATCGAGTCCACCGAAATGATTTCCCCACCCAAGGTTTCGACGAGTGCCAGCGCCACCGCCGATTTACCGACCGCGGTGGGACCCGCGAGGAGGATCGCGTTGTCGAGGTCGGCGCTCACGCCTTGCTGGGCGTGGCTTCCGCGCGCGCCGGCCGGCCTTCGTTGCGGGCCGAGAGCAGGAACAGGAGTCCCACGCCGATGCAGATGGCGCTGTCGGCCACGTTAAAGGCGGGGAAGCCCACCTCGGCCCCGTCGCCGCGTCGTTCGAGGTAGAACCGGATGAAGTCGATCACGTGGCCGACGCGGAGGCGGTCGGTGAGGTTGCCCAGGATGCCGCCGAGGATGAAGCCCAAGGCGATCTGGCCGGGCAGCACGTGCGTTTCGAAGCGTTCGCGGGTGAGCAGCAGCACCGCCAGCGCCACCAGCGAAACGAGGGCGAGCAGGCCGTTGTTGCCCGAGAAGAGGCTCCAGGCCGCGCCGGTGTTGCCCCAATGCACGAATTTGAAGAAACCGTCCACGATGACGTGCTGGTCCAGCGGGCCGAGCAGCTTGAGGACGGCCAGCTTGGTCAACTGATCCGCCAGATAGACCGAGGCGGCGACGTACAGCGTCGTGCGGTTAACCGAGAGTTTCATGCGCTCGGGCTGGGAGTGTAGCCGAACAGCCGCCGCTCTTTGATCAGGCGCGTGACCGCGGGTGGCACCAGGCGTTCCCAATCGGCATCGCCGGCGCGGATCTTCGCCAGGACTTCGTGGGCGAAAATCGGCAGACACTCCGCCGAGTAGCACTGCAGCGCCTGAATGCACCCGCTTTCCTTCAGGTACGCGTAGAGATGCCGGACGTGCGCCGACACTTTCAAATCCTCCGCAGTCTCGATCCGGCCGGTGAGGGGATCGCGGAAGGGGTACACGTACAATTTGAGGTCGTTCTTGAAGAGCCGTCCGAAGGATTCGAGGATGCCGCCTTCGAGGTCGCGATAATATTTCTCCTCGAACAGTTCGTGCAGGATCGGCACGCCCAAGGCCAGGCCGATCACCTTCTTGGTGTAGCGGAAAAGGTAGCTGGCCAGCCGGTGGAACTCGGCATAGTCGGAGATCAACACGGTTTGGCCCAACGCTCCCAAAGTGTCCACGCGATCCAGGAAGTCCTTGTGGTCGATGACGCCGCCTTCGGCGAGGTTCTTGAGCGTCATTTCCGCCAGGACCACGATCCGCTCGCCTTGGACCTGCGGCTCGGTGAGGAACTCCGAATGCGCACACTCGAACATGTCCATGGTCGCGCGCGTAACCGGCCGGAAGCTCCCGCGGGTCACCAGAATCGGCTTTTTGTGGAGCACTTCGGCTGCCTGCACCACCTCGCCTTGGGCGGTGAACATGGCGGCGTCGGTCAAACCGCGGGCCACGAGCTGGAGCGCCATCAGGCGGTTGTCCACGCCGGCGAAGTCCGGTCCGGAGAACTTCACCGTGTCCACCTCCACCCGGTCGCGCGAAAGGTTGTCCATGAGCGACTGGATCGCGACTTCGGGCTGGTCGTGCAGGTACAGCGCGGCATAGACCAGGTTCACGCCCATGATGCCGAGCGACTCCTGTTGCTGGAGGTTCTCTCGGTCGTGCATCTGCACGTGGATGATGATGTCCGACGGCGGCGTCAGCGGCCGGGCCTGGAAGCGGATGCCCATCCAGCCATGCCAGTCGTCGTTTCGCGAGTAACTGCGCGCCGCGACGGTGTCCGCGAACACGAAGAACCGCGTGTTCGCGCCGCGTTGGCTGCTCAAGCGCTCGTGCTGCAGGTCGTACTCATGTTGCAGCATCGTCTGGAGCCGTTGCCGGCTCACGTAGCGGTCGCACGTGCCATAAATGGCGTCGCTCACCGCCATGTCATACGCCGACATGGTCTTGGCGATCGTGCCGGCGGCGCCGCCCACCCGGAAGAACCATCGCGCCACCTCCTGGCCCGCCCCGATCTCGGCAAAAGCGCCGTAGGTGCTCTGATCGAGATTGATCTGCAGCGCCTTCTCGTGGGTGCTCAGAACCGGGCGATTGGCCCCAGGTGCTGCACTTCCGCCGCCGGGCGCCTCGACAGGTGACTTTGCCGGCCGCAGCAGGCAGAAAGTCGAGTGCGTCATGGTTTGCTCGAAATGCGCATCCAATCGGTGCCGCGCGACGCGGCATAGCGTGAGAGCGCCTTCTCGTGCTTGATCAACACCGCCCGGACCACACTCGAATCGTCCGCCCGGCCGAACTCCTGATTGCTGTCCGGGATGAGGTCCATCTTGTTGTGGGAGTAAGCGAGCGCAAACACGGCTCCCGCCAGCGCCACGTAAGGCAGTTCGTTGTAAGCGCCATCGGCGGCATCTTCCACCGCGTCCGCCAGGAACTCGAGTTGCCGGACCAGATGAGGGTATTTCGGAGCGTTGATCTGCGTGAACTCCGCCTTCCACAGCGGCAGCTTGCGCAGGACGGTTTGCACAATGGCCGGCGTGATCTGCGCCGCGCCTCGGTTCACGAACTCCGAAATCTCAGGCATGGCGCGAGCCTAACAACCCGGCGCGACGTGTAAATCGGAAACGACGGCTGCCTCACGCCGCCCCGCAGGATTCCCGACCGACACGGCGGTTCAGGAGGCGATCCAGACCCGCACGGTAGTTCCGCGACAGGACGAGCTGGCGGCCGTCCCGCAGGATCACCGCGTAGTCGCCGTAAAAAAGCGGCTGGAGTTCCTTGACTGCGTTCAGGTTTACAATCACCGAGCGGCTGAGGCGCAGAAACTGGTCCGCCGGCAGATCCGCCTCGAGCGCCGACAAGGTTTCGCGGAACAAGTGGCTGGCGGCGCCGACGTGCAGCCGCACATAGTTGCCTTCGGCTTCGAGCCACTCGATGTCGGCCGTCCGCACGAACAGGACCCGGCCGTCCACCTTGATGGCCAGGCGCTCCACGCCGCGGGGTTCGCGTCGCAGACTCGCCAGCAGCGAAACCAATTGCGGATCGGAACCGGTGGTTCGGGCGCCGCCGCGCAGGCGGGTGCGGAGCATCTGCAGCGTCTTCTGGAACCGCTCCCGGTCGATCGGCTTCAGCAGGTAATCCACCGCGTGCACGTCGAAAGCCTGCAACGCGAACCGATCGTAGGCGGTCACAAACACCACCGTGGGCATGGCTTCGGGTCCGATTTCGGTGCACACCTGCAGGCCATTGGGCGGGGGCATCTGCACGTCCAGAAACACCAGTTCCGGCCGGCGCGTGCGAATGGCCTCGATGGCCTGCCGGCCGTTCGCCGCCTCGCCAACAATTTCGTAGCCAGCCTCGGCTTTGAGCAGGTGCCGCAGGCGCAGGCGCGCGGGCGCTTCGTCGTCCGCGATCAACGTGCGGATGGGCGCGGCGCTGGTCATGGATGGCGCGGGGCCGGATGGCAGCCGATGACCGCCGCAGGGGGCTGCGGACGCGGCGCGGGATCGTGGGCCGTGCGCAACGGCAGGTTGACCCGCACGTCCAGCCCGCCGCCCGCCGCCGGGCGCAGTTCGAGCCCCTGGCGTTCGCCGTAAAGGTGGCGCAGGCGCGACCGGGTGTTGGACAGGCCAATGCCTTCGGGCTTGAAACTCGTTTCGCCCGTCGCCAGCCCGGGCCCGTTGTCGGCCACGGACAGTTCCAGTTGGCCGCCATTGGCCGTTGCACGAATCGCGATCCGCCCGCCCGTCTCCCGTTCCTCGATGCCGTGGCGGATGG
>JAKCAB010000869.1 GCA_021839785.1 bacterium
CACCGTGAAGGCGAGCAGACCCGCAAGCCGCCAGACTTGGCTCCGGCTCAGGCAGGCGGGCGCGGAAGGCGGACGACGCGTGTTCATGGCCGGCGATTGGATCGGCTGGAACCGTGTTGAGCAAGGCGAACCTTTGGCGCTTGCCGACAAAGTGCAGCGAGCGGCAAAGGCGGCCGCACGCGGCATTCTGGCCCGCCGGCTCCCAGCCGGCTTAACTGGCGCGCCCGCGAAGTGCGATCTCAACCAGGCAACGGGGCGTCGCTTTCAAGCCAGGTTTGTGAACCGCGCCTTGCGGTTGCGCTCACGGAAGCGAACCGGCGTCCGCCTTCGCCGTTTCGGCGAAAACCAGCCGGGCGGTGCCGCCGTCGCGGACCAACGCCACCGGCCGGCCGGCGACCAGCGCGAGCAATTCGGCGTCGCTGATTTCGCGGACCGCAGGCTCGTCTTTTTCGGTGGTTACCCACCCGACGCCCGCCGACGTGGATTCCACGACCGGCACGGCGCCCGCCCGCGTTTCGACGATCATTTCCGGCGGCAACGGCTGGCTCGCCACCACCCCCACGGTTTGGACTCGCTGCGCAGGCGGGAGTTGCGGCGGGGCTGGGCGAAGCCAGATCGCCAGCGGCAGACTCAGCCCGAGCAAAACCGCCAGCCCGCCGCGTTGCCAGCGCTGGACCTGCTTCCGGCGATGGACCGCGCGCAGCGTGACGGTCAGCGAATCGCCGCGGAAGACCGGCGGCAACGCCTCGGCCAGCACGGCGTCCAACAGGTGGTCGGTTTCAAATCTCATGCTTTAATTGCGCCAACAAGGCGTCTTTGAGTTTGCGGCGAATGCGGCCCAGCCGCGCTTCGACCGCCTTTTCCGTTTCGCCCGCTTCGGTGGCGAGTTCGCGCACCGAACCGCCCTCGAGGTATTTGCGCTCGACCAGGCGGCGGTCATCGTCGCTCAGCCGGGCCAGGCTGGCGGCGAGCAGTTCGCGAAGGCGCGAGTCGGCATCGTGGTTGCTGGCCGGCGGAGCGGTCTGGCGCCAGCGCAGGAAGCGGTCGAGGAACGCCAGATAACGGCGGTGCTTGCGGTGTTCGTCCACCACGGCGCTGCGGGCCAGGACGGTCAACCAACTCCAGAGCGCCGGTTCGCTGTCGAATCGCCGGATGTGGCGCACCGCGCGGACGAACGCCAGTTGCAGCGCTTCGCGGGCGGCTTCTTCGCGCCCGCCGGTGACGACCAGCAAGTACCGCAACAGGCGCGGGAAGTAAGCTTCGTGAAACGCGCGCCACGCGGCCTCCTCGCCGGCGACGAGCCGGGCGGTCAACGCGGCAACCCCGGTCGGGCCAGCCCGGACCGGGGCCGCGGGCGCTTCGGCCAACGCTGGGAGTTCGGCGTCCAAACCGAGCTGGGCACTGGGCTCCACCACGACGTTGACGGCTAAAAAACTTTCGCGGGACTCGGGGGTGGGACGCTGGCCGGCGGCAGTTTTGGAGCCGGGGGCGCGGTTGCGGGTGCGGGTGCGTCCGTCAACTGTTGCAACACTTCGTCGATGATCCGGAGCTGGGTTGGTTCGCCGACGGCAATGAGCAGCTTGGTTTCTTTGTGGAATTTCATCTCTGGAGGCGAGGTTTCGCCGAGCATTTTCCAACCAGTTTCAATGGCGGTGGTGATGTCGTCGATCTTGTACGTATCGAGGTAAGGTCCGAGCTGATAGAAACGGACGGCGCGGGCGGGGGCGGATTCGGTCGGCAGGTTTGGCTTCTCGTAATAGAACGTCCAGATCGAATTGTCATTGGGGGTTTCCATCGTGCGGAAGCCGAAACTGGTTTCGATCTGCGAATAGCTCGCACTGGGCCCGGCACTGTTGTAGTACGTGGACGTCTTGAACGTCTCCGTCTTGCGGCTGGCCTCACCCAATGCCTTAAACAACTGCGGAAGCGTGACCTGTTTCAGGTGCATCTCCGGCAACCGGGTGTCAGCCAGGTCGTCCGGGATGATGGCGTTCACCGGCTTGCCCCGCGCTTCGGACACCACGCGGATGAAGTCCGCCGGTCCGCCGCCGGGGAAGTCGAGGTCGAACCGACTTTCCTTGGTTGGGACCGGCAGGCCCGTGGCTGGATCGACGTAAACCAGCTCGGGCGCGGCCACGGGTGGGGCCAGCGGTTGGGGCGCCTGCGGGGTCGCGGCCTGCATTGGCGCGGCCACTGCGCGCGCGGATACGGCGCGCCCGGGTATTGCGCGCGCGGGCAGTGCGGGCACCGCTTGCGGGGCACCCTCCTGGGCGAGCAGCGTTCCTGCGGCCAAGACGGCCAGGATCGCTGAGTTTAGGTGAATCGTTTTCATGGGCTTGAGATCGATCAGTTCCAACAGATACACGACGGCGGCGGCAAAATCCCGCGGAATTATTGCGGCTTCGCATTTCGGATTTCCTTCGGGTTTCGATTTTCGAGCTTCGGGCCTTGTCCCCCCATCAACGACTTGCCCCTTTGCCCTGAGCGACCGTGTCGCCTTGGGGCTTCCGCCGCGCTTCGCGATTGACCGCGTTCGACCGCTGCCGCTTCCTTTCCGGGCGTGAACCCCGACGCCGCGACCCCGCCGCACCTCGAACGCCGTTTCGGCCTGCTCCAGGCCACGGCGCTGAACATGAGCAACATGATCGGCATGGGGCCGTTCATCACGATCCCGTTGCTGATGTCCGCGCTGGGCGGGCCGCAGGCGTTGCTGGGCTGGTTCGTGGCGCTGCTGATCACCATCCCGGACGGCATGGTGTGGAGCGAGTTGGGCGCCGCGCTGCCGGGCTCGGGCGGCAGCTACGTTTATTTGCGCGAAGGCTTCGGGCGCGAGCGCTGGGGGCGGTTCATGGCGTTCCTGTTCATTTGGCAATTCATCCTGAGCGGTCCGCTGGAAATCGCCTCGGGCTACATCGGCACCGCCCAGTATCTCGCTTACGTGTGGCCGGGCATGACGGTCATGCACGAGCGCTTGGTCTGTGTGGGGATCGGCGTGCTCACCATCGCGTTGTTGTACCGGCGCATCGGTTCGATCGGCTGGATCACCGTCTGTTTGTGGATTGGGACGCTGCTGACCGTCGCGGTGGTGATCTTGAGCGGCCTGGCGCACTTCAGCGCGGCGCGGGCCTTCGATTATTCCAGCGGGGCGTTCCGGTTTTCCTTTGGCTTCTTTCATGGCCTGGGCACCGCGGCGGCGATCGGCATCTACGACTACCTCGGTTACTACGATGTGTGTTACATCGGCGACGAGGTGAAGCATCCCGGCCGGACGATCCCGCGGTCGGTGATCTTCAGCCTGATCGGCGTGGCGGTTATTTACCTGCTGATCAATCTGTCGATCGTGGGCGTGATTCCGTGGCGCGAATTCGTGCCCGCGGCCGAGCGACCCGCGGCCAAGTTCATCGTGTCCGTGTTCATGGAAAAACTGTACGGCGGCAAGGTGGCGGCGGTGTTCACGGCGCTGATCTGCTGGACGGCGTTCGGGTCGGTGTTCGCCTTGTTGCTGGGCTACTCGCGCATTCCGTACGCGGCGGCGTTGGACGGCGGGTTCTTCCGCGTCTTCGCGCGGTTGCATCCCACGCGGCATTTCCCGCACCTGGCCTTGTTGACGATCGGCGGCATCGCGATCGTGTGCAGTTTCTTCCCGCTCGACACGGTGATCGCCGCGCTGCTGACCACGCGGATCGGGGTCCAGTTTATCGGCCAAGTCGGCGCCTTGGTTCTGCTGCGCCGGCGCCGGCCGGACCTCGCCCGACCCTACAAAATGTGGCTGTACCCGCTGCCGTGTTTCGTGGCCGCGGTGGGATGGATTTTCGTGCTCGCCACGACGGAG
>JAKCAB010000316.1 GCA_021839785.1 bacterium
CCCGCGCGGATGTCACGGGCGGCGCGATGATGGAGAAGCGCTACATGCTGCGGGCCAACCCGGCCGTGCAGTGGAATGGCACGGCGGGCAACAACCAGAACGAGGCCGACTGGCGCGACGCCGCCGGCGGCAATTACGGTGGCACGGGCGCCGGGACGCCGGCGTACCCGAACGCCTGGTTGCGCATGCAACGCATCGGACAGACTTTCAATGGGTTCTACAGCTCGGACGGCAAGAACTGGACCTCCTATGGGGCCCACACGTTCACCGACGCCGAGCCGATGCCCGACAAGCTGTTGGTCGGCATCTACTATTGTCCCGAGTTCGGGAACAATTCGACGGGCCAAGGGGTCGGCCATTCCACCGTGGCCAAGTTCCGCCAGTACGGCAATTACACGGCCAATCCGCCACAGGTGGCGTACGGCATCGGCCTGAACTTCGGCGCCGACGAACCGAATGGGGCTTTCGGTGGCATCTTGCCGAGCATCGGCACTGCCGGCGTTCCGGGCGCCATCCAGGCCAACTGGAACAACCTGACCAACGCCACGGGCAGCAGCACCGCCATTGTGGCCGACAAGCTGGGCACGGCCCAGCCGACCGCGGTGAGCGTGACTTGGGATTGTCCGAATACTTGGGCCTCTACGGGCCGGGGTGAGGAAAACAACCAGTTGACCGGCAACGACAAGCTCCTGATGACGGGGTATCTGGACACCGGTGCCGCCACGACGACCACGGTAACGATCGACGGGATTCCGAGCGATCTGACGGCCGAGGGTTATGACGTGCTGGTGTACCTGCTGGGTGGCGTGCCAGGCCGTGGCGGCGGTTACGCGGTCACGGACCAGAACGACACGGCATTGACCGCCTGGGTGGACGCCCAGCCTCCGACGAACCCGACCAACTACGTGCAGGTGATTCCGCAGGCGGGCGTCTGGGCGGTGGGCAACTACATCAAGTTCACGGGGCTCACGGCCTCGAACATCAAGGTGAAGGCGAGCACGGAGAGCGGCCATGCCTTTGGCGGCACCCCGCGCGCGCCGATCAACGCCGTCCAGCTCGTGCCGACCGGCGGCGGCGGCGCCCCGCCGGGCAAGATGACCATCTCGTTGGCGGGCGGCAACGTCACCATCAACTGGGAAGGCGACGGCACGCTGCAGTCGGCCACGTCCGTGCTTGGCCCGTGGACCGATGTTGGCAGCACGAAGCCGTACACCGCTGCGGCTTCCGGCGCGGCCATGTACTTCCGGGTCCAAGGCCAGTAATTGTTGCGGTCAATATGGTTCGGGAGACCGGGCTGCGGCCCGGTCTCTTTTTGTTTCCGCACACCCCCGACCCCGCCGCCGTGACCTGGCAAACCGTGTTCAACGCGAGGAAATCCGGGTGCCACGCTTTGCAACTGCCTCAATTTCTGGCTTGACCATCAGTCTTCGGGACGCACAGTCGCTCCCCATCAGTCACCACCTAATCAGGCCGTAGCCGGCGGACCGTTCCGGTGAGTGTCTTCCGCGCGTGTGGAAGTGCCGCCGGCAAAAAGGCAGCTCCGGTTCGAGGAGGTGGAGGTGGCTGGTGTGAACGGACAAACTTATGGAAACCAAACATCCAGTGCAGAGACCAGTTGTACTCGCCGCCCTGGCGGTGGCCGCGCTCGCGAGCGTGTCCGCATCCGCCGGGTCCTTCACGTCGGATTTCAGCAATCCGAATCAAACCGGGTTCACCCTCAACGGGGGAATTCGGCCGGACGGTTTCACGCCCTATCCCGCCATTGAAGACGGCCATTTGGCGCTCACGTACGCCGAGAACGGCGAGCAGGCCAGCATCGTGCTGGACGACCTCGATTTCGGGCAAGCCATCGAGAGCTTCACGGCCCGGTTCAAACTTCAGATCGGTCCCGGCTCGGGGAACGCCGCCGACGGCACCTCGTTTTGTTTCGGACCGGACATCAACTCCTTTTCGAATTTCAACGAAGAGGGCACGGGCAACGGAATCATCGTGGCGTTCGATATTTACGACAACGGCGGGGGCGAGGCGCCGGCCATCGAGGTGAAATATGGCGGGGCCAGCCTGGCCATCCAGAAGTTCGCCAAAGCGGACATGGTCACCAGCCAGTTCGAGGACGTGGAGATCCAACTCAACCGCAACGGCACGCTCAACGTGTCCTACAAGGGGCAGAAGCTCTTTCAGAATCTGATCCTGCCGGGGTTCGCGCCCACGTACGGACAATTCGCCATCGGCGCCCGCACCGGCGGTGAAAACGCGAACCAATGGGTGGACGATCTCTCCGTAACCACCGTGGTGGCCGGGAATCCGGTCACCCCCACGGTCACGACGGCGCCGGCGAGCCAGACGGTCAACGAAGGCGCGCCGGTCACCTTCACGATCGGCTTCGACGGCAGCGCGCCGCTGGATTTCCAGTGGCTCAGCAACAACGTGGCGATCGCCGATGCGACCAATTTCACCTATACGGTCGCCCGCGTGCCCTTCTCGGCCAACGGCGCGAAGTACAAATGCACCGTAAACAACTCGGCCGGCTCGACAACTTCGACGGAGGCGACCTTGACCGTGGTGGCGGACACCACGCCGCCCACCCTGGTGTCGGCGAAAGGCAGCTCCGACTTCCTCGGCGCGGTGTTGACGTTTTCGGAACCCGTGGCGGACGCCAGCGGAGGCAACAAAGCCAATTACAGCATCGCGGGCCTGACCATCGACTCGGCGACGGTGTTCGGCTCGAACGTGGTCCTGGCGACCGGCAAACAGTCCGAAGGCGCCACCTACACCGTGGTGGTGAACAACGTCAAAGACCAGTCGGACGCCGGCAACACGATCGCGGCGAACAGCCAGGCCCAGTTCAAGACCTTCCTGTTCATGCCCGGCATGGTGCTCCACAAGAAGTACAACAACGTGGATGACACGACCGGCGGCAGCCCCGACAACCTGTTTGCCGATGCGCGGTTTCCGAACCAGCCGGATCGCCTGGATCTCTTGTCCGCGTGGGAGTATCCGCCGGATGGCGCCGGCCGGGTGGCGGCGGATCCGCAGCGGAATTACTTCGACACGATCGAGGGCTACTTCATCCCGCCGGAGACCGGCAATTACGTGTTCTTCATCGCCGGCGCCGACCGGTGGTGGCTGTACCTGAGCACGGACGACGATCCGGCGAACAAGTACCTGGTCGCGGCGGAGCCGGGCGGCTGGAGCGACCCGCGCGGTTGGGTGCAGATGTACTCGGGCAGCTTGGAGAACCGCCGCTCGGACCTGTCCGCGTTGACCACCTGGCCGCAAGGCAACGTCATCACCCTGAACAAAGGGCAGCGGTATTACATGTTGGAGGTCCACCACGATCCCAGTTGGTGTGGGGCGGACGACTTTTCCGCCACCTACAAGCTGGAGAGCGAAGACGATCCGGTCAACGGCACGGCGCCGCGGCTGACCGGCAGTGTGGTGGGCACTTACGTGGATCCGAGTGGTTCTGAAATCGACATCACCCAGCAGCCGGCGGACGCCACGCAGCAGGAAGGGCGCGGCGTTGAGTTCAGCGTGGTCGCCACCGGGACTTCCGCTTACGGCGGTAGCGTCAGTTACCGATGGCAGAAGGCCGCGCCGGGCAGCAGCACCTTCGCTGACATTGCCGGCGCGACGGGCACCTCCTACACCACGCCGCTGTTGACGATCGCGGACAGCGGCTCCAAGTACAAAGTGGTCTGCACGGTGCCCGGTCTCACCGTGGAGAGCTCGGCGGCGACCCTGACGGTTGTCCCGGACACGTTCGCGCCCAAGTTGCTGGGCGCCGGTTCGCTCATGAAGGGCACCAGCGTCGAGGTCGGGGTTGGCTT
>JAKCAB010000077.1 GCA_021839785.1 bacterium
GGCGTGCCAGCGCAAGCGCGAAGCCGCGTCGGAGCACAGGCCCGACGGAAATGAGGTTGCAGACTTGCCGCCCGCAAGGAAACCTTGCCGGAATGACAGCCGAACCGATCGCTAACGCTCACGGCCTCGCCACGTATTCGCGCTGACCCGGCCATGGCTCCCGATCACGCGCCAGCCAGGCGGCACGCCTCCTACAAGTGGTGGGTGGTCGCCATGCTTTGGTTCGTCTGCTTCTTCAATTACGCGGACCGGCAGGCGATCTTCGCCGTGTTCCCGAAGCTCAAGGAGGAATTCGGTTTCGACCCTGTGCAATTGGGTCTCATTGGCTCCGCGTTCATGTGGGTGTACGCGGGGGGCGCGCCTTTCGCCGGTTACCTCTGCGATCGCTTCCGTCGCAAGAACCTCATCCTGGGCGGGTGTCTGTTCTGGAGCTTCGTGACCGTCACCACCGGCTGGTGCTCGAAACTCTGGCACTTCGTCACCGTGCGGGCACTGGAAGGCCTGGGTGAAACCTTCTATTTCCCCGCCAGCATGGCGCTCGTGAGCGATTACCACGGCCACCGCACACGCTCGCGCGCCCTGTCGTTTCACCAGTCCAGCGTCTATGTCGGCACCATCCTGGGAAGCTGGATCGGCGCCTGGTTCGCCGAACACGTCGGCTGGCGCACGGGTTTCTACCTGTTCGGATCGCTGGGCATGGGGCTCGCAGTGGTGCTCTTTCGTTTCTTGCGCGAACCGGCGCGCGGTGAAGCCGACGCCGCCGCCGAGCCCCGCACTCGTGAAGCCGCCTGCGACGTGGCGCCGGTTTCCGCCACCGAGGCGCTTCGCCTGATTTTCCGCAGCCCGGCGGTGCCCTTGCTGATGCTGGCGTTTGTCCTGGCGAACTTCGTGGCCACGATCTTTCTGACGTGGACGCCGACTTTCCTGGTGGAGAAGTTCGGCTTCAAGCTCACGAGCGCCGGTCTGTCCGGGACGGTTTTCATCCACCTCGCCAGCGCGCTCAGCGTGCCGGTGGCGGGGCTGCTGGCGGACAAGGTCTCGCGCCGTTTTGCCGGCGGCCGGATGTTGGTGCAGGGGGCCGGGTTGTTGGTGGGCGCCGCGTTTGTTTCGCTGGTCGGCAGCACGGCCGACAAGACCACGCTCATCCTGGCGATGACGGTTTTCGGGTGTTGCAAAGGCTTTTACGACTCCGGTATTTTCGCTTCGGTGTACGACTTGGTGGAACCGCGAGCCCGCGGCACGGCGGCGGGTTTGATGAACACGGTCGGCTGGGGCGGCGGCGCGTTGGGACCGCTGTTTGTCGGCCTGGTCACCCAGTACGGCCGTCAGCCCACCGAAGTGGAGAACATGAGCGAAGCCATCGCGTGGTGCGGCGCCTTTTACGTGGTGGCGGCCGCGCTCATTGGACTGGCAGTTTTCCTGCAACACCGCTCGACTCGATCCTTGTCACCGACTCCATCGCAAACATGAAATCTCCTTGGCTGGGTGTCTTTCCTCCCCTGGTCACGCCGTTGTTGGGCCGCGACCAACTCGACTTGGCGGCCCAAGAACGCCAGTTGGAACGCATCATCGCCGGTGGCGTGGCCGGCATCTTCATCCTCGGCAGCACCGGTGAAGCGCCCAGCCTGAGCCTGCAGCGGCGGAAAGAACTGGTGCGCGAAACTTGCCGGCTGGTGCGCGGCCGGGTGCCCGTGCTGGTGGGAATCACGGACACCTGCCTGGCGCACTCGCTCGAGATCGCCGGCTGCGCGGCGGATCAAGGCGCACAGGCAACGGTCTTGACCGTGCCGTATTACTTCCCGCCGGACCAGGCGGAGCTCGAAGCGCTGGCGCGAACGATCGTTCGCGAGTCGCCGCTGCCGTTGTTCCTCTACAACATCCCGGTCTATACCAAAGCCGCGTTCGGCTGGGAGACGGTCCGGCGGCTCTTGGACGAAGAACGCATCATCGGCCTGAAGGACAGCTCGGGCGACATGGCGGGCTTCCTGCGCCTGTGCGAGCTGACCAAGCTGCGCCCCGGCTGGACGCTGCTGATGGGGCCGGAGGACAAGATCGCGGCTGGCGTCGCGGCCGGCGGCCACGGCGGCGTGCCGGGCGGCGCATTGATTCATCCGAAGTTGTTTGTGGAAATCTGCCGGGCCGCGCTCGCCGGCGATCAACCGCGGGTCGCGGTTTTGCAGCGGCAGGTGGAAAGTCTGGGCCGCATCTACCGGGTCAGCGACCACGGGGCCGGGGTGTTCAAGGCGATCAAGTGCGCGCTGTCCTTGCTGGGCGTGTGCCGCGACCGCATGGCAGAACCGCTGCTGACGTTGAACGAAACCGAGCGCGAACAAATCCGGCGGATCTTGGAAGAGTGCGAACTCCTGCCCGCCCGGCAACCTTGAGTCCTTCTCAGCCGTGAAACGAATCCTGCTTCCAATCCTGCTGCTTGGCGCCAGCGTCCTCGAACTGGCCATCGCCTCCGACGCCCAGTCGCCCCCGCGGCCGAACGTGCTTCTCATCATCGCCGACGACCAGGCCTGGACCGATTACGGGTTCATGGGCCACCCGCAAATCCGCACGCCAAACCTCGATCGGCTCGCGCGCGAAGGCTTGCTCTTCCGTCGCGGTTACGTCACGTCGAGCCTGTGCTGTCCGAGCCTGGCTTCCATCATCACCGGCCGGTTTCCGCACCAGCACAAAGTCACGAGCAACGATCCCCCGCTGCCCGCCAACGTGCCGCCTGCCCAGGCCTACCGCACGCCGGCGTTTCGCGAAGGCCGCGAGCGCATGGACGAGCATCTGGAGGCGGTGCCCACCCTGCCGCGCGTGCTGGGCGAGCACGGCTATCTCAGCTTCCAGGCCGGCAAGTGGTGGCAAGGCAACTTCCGCCGCGGCGGTTTCACCCACGGCATGACCGTGGGCGACGAAGCCAAGGGCGGCCGCCACGGCGACGCCGGCTTGAAGATCGGCCGCGAAACGCTCCAGCCGGTTTACGACTTCATCGGCGAGGCGCAGCGCGCCGAAAAGCCGTTCTTCATCTGGTACGCGCCGATGATGCCGCACGAGCCGCACACGCCTCCCGAGCGCTTGCTGGCGAAGTACCGCGGCCTGGCGCCAACGCTGCCGGTCGCGAAATACTGGGCGATGGTCGAGTGGTTCGACGAAACCTGCGGGCAATTGCTGGATCACCTCGAGCGGCAGGGTTTGGCCACCAACACCGTCGTGGCGTTCCTCGCCGACAACGGCTGGATCACCGATCCGGTGACCGGCCACTACGCGCCGAAATCCAAGCAGTCGCCATACGATGGCGGCCTGCGGACGCCGATCATTTTGCGTTGGCCGGAGCACATCCGCCCCGCCGAGTCCAAGCGCCTGGCCAGTTCGGTGGACTTGATGCCGACGTTGCTGCGCGCTTGTGGCCTCGAACCGCCAGCCGGTCTGCCGGGCATCGACCTGCTCGACCCGGCCGCGGTGAAGAAACGCCAGGCCATCTTCGGCGCGTGTTACGTCCACACCGCGCTCGACTTGGACAATCCGGCCCGCAACCTCCGTTGGCGCTGGGGCATTGAAGGAAACTGGAAACTGGTGGTGCCCTCGCCGGCGAACGAACCGAACGCGCCGGTCGAGCTCTATCAACTGGCCGCCGATCCGTTCGAGACCCACAACCTCGCGCCAAAGCAAGCCGCGCGCGTCCAACGTCTCCGCCAGCGCCTGGACGCCTGGTGGCCCGGCCAATGACGCTTTTCCAAGTTATGATCGCCCCTCGCAAAAAAGTGACCGCCGACTTCGCCACCGCGCTTCTGGCGCTGCTCGGCCTGATTGCCGTGCCGAGCGCCGCGACCGCCG
>JAKCAB010000047.1 GCA_021839785.1 bacterium
CAGGAGCCCAGAGGACCGATTGGGAACTCAAGAAAGCAGGAATTCGGCGGCTCCGTTCTTGGATTTCCAGCTTTCCTGGCTTCCAAATTCAACCTCCGCGCCTCGACGTCTCGGTAGTTGGATTGGCCGGGTTCGACCGGAGTCCCGTCCCACCAACGAAGAACCACAGAGGCGCGAAGGCCACAGAGGCCAAATGGGGAACTCAGGAATTCAAGAACGAGAAAACGACAGGCTTCGGCTTCCGGCTTTCTTGGCTTCCAAATTCAACCTCCGTGCCTCGGTGTCTCGGTGGCTGAAACGACAGGGCTCGGCTGAAACCTCGCTCTCCCGGCGCGCCGGCTTCCAAGCCGGCTTATCACGCCAGCATAAGACAGCGGACGGCATCACGATGTCTGGGCGCTCTTCGGTGGCTTTAAGCCGCTTGGGAAAGCGGCGCTCCGACCTGCGCAGCGGCGGGCTGGGGGACAGCCCGCCCTACCTGCAAATGACCACAGGACCGCAGAGATGCGGAGGCACAGAGATCCAATTAGGAACTCAGGAACGCAGGAAGGGGCAGGCATGGCCTTTGGCTTCCGGCTTTCCTGCGTTCCCAATCCAACCTCCGAGCCTCGGTGACTTGGCGGTTGGGATTGTTGCTCAGGTAGCGCTCACGGGTTGGGCCGGGGCGCTGGCCAACTTTTCGAGCCGGGCACGCAGAGCGCCCGCGCCGGCGAAGCCCACCATCGTGTCGGCCACCCGGCCGCGATGGAAAATCGTCAGCGTGGGCACGCCGGTGATGCGATACCGCTGCGCCAGCTCGGGCGCGTCGTCCACGTTCACCTTGACGAACCGCACCCGGCCGGCGAATTCGCCGGCCAGTTGCTCCAACACCGGCGCCACCATCCGGCACGGTCCGCACCACGGGGCATAGAAATCCACCAGCACCGGCAGTTCCGAGTTCAACGCCTCGGCCGCAAAGTTGTTGTCGTTCAGCTCAGTCATAGTCGTTTCCAGTTTCGTCTGCTGGCCAGACAGAGCCGCGAACGGCGGAATGGTTACAGGCGCCCGGTCAGCCGGGTTGGCCAGGCGCTTCGTTCAAGGCGCCGCGCGGAAGGTGCGGGCCTGGTTGGTGGCGGGGGCCGGCGGCGGCGCGCCGGTTTCGCCCAAATGCGGCACTGACTTCGGGTCGGCCGTGAAGTGGCGCGGCTCGCGCAGGAACGGAATGGTGCCGCCGGTCATTAAATGTCGCGCGAGCAGGAGCAACACCACCACCGCCAGGCCGGCCAGGACACGCAGGCGCGTGCGCTTTTTGGCGGCGGCTTTCGAGTTGGCCACCTCAGCCGCGGCGGTCGCGACCTCGCCCGTTTCCGGCGCCACCGCGCTGTCCACCTGGGCCAGCACGACGCTCCAATCCACCGGCGGCGCCGGCTCGAAAGTGAATTCGTAGAACAACGCTTCGCAGCCTTGGCGGCCGCAGAATCCTTGCGCCAGCCGGTGCAATTTCGGGCTGACCTCGGCCTGGGGCGCTTCGCTTCCCGCCAGCGCCAGCACGTCTTCGCCGAACAACCGCAGGTGGCATTGGGGGCACTCGGCGTGGACGCCGGCCCGCAAGATGGCCAGCATGTCCACCTTGCCCGCCGCGCCGCGGACGGCAGCGAGGAGGTTTTGCGCAAACGTCACCACCTGGCGGAGGTCCACCTGGCGGGTCAGGAGCGGAGTTTCAGCCATAGTCACCAGAAGTTCCGGGGCGAGCGCCCGAGAACAATTTCACCGCAAAGGTTCGTACCACACCCAGTCTTTGGTCGGTTCGTACGGATAATACGGGTTGGCCTGGAGCGCCCGGCTGAAGTTCAGCACCGCGGTGTGGCCGTCCACAAACAGGATGGGCGAGATGAATTTCGCCGGCGCGATCGCTGGGTCCATGAACTCGGCAGCCCCCCGGCGCCGGTGCCATTGATACCAGAAGATCGTGTTGTCGCTGGCGCGGGCGTAAGGCCGGGCGGGCGGTTCATGCAGGAGAATGTAACGCACCGGCTCGGACACCGCCGATTCGAACTGGCCCGCGATGCCATTCTCGGGATCGGCGGGCGGCTGCCGGAATCCGCCGCCTTGCGGGACCGTGAGGTTGCCGGCGTTGTAATGGTAGCTGCAGCCGAGCGCCTCGTAATTCGAGGGCACGAGGCCCAGCGCGGCCTGACCGGCGTCGCGCGGGCATTTATAGACCGCCGAAGGCGCCACGTACGGGTTGAGCGGACGCGACTTGGCTGACGCCGACCAACTCAAGAACGGCGGCGCCGGGTCGTGTCCGCCCAGCGCGAATTGCAGATCCTTGGCCCGCCACGTGGTGCTGGCGCCGGTGGTGTCCGCTTCCCAAACCAGCTTGGGCGGGAAGCGAAAGTCGAAGTCGTCGCGATAAAGCTGCAAGCCCAGGCCAAGCTGGCGGAGGTTGTTGAGGCAGGCTGCCTGGTAGGCTTGTTCCTTGGCTCCGCTCAGGCTCGGCAACAACATGCTGGCCAGGATCGAGATGATGGCCATGACCACCAGTAGTTCGATCAACGTAAAACCCGTCTTGGACGCCGGCGGGCACGTTTGGCGCTGACCGGCCAGGCTGAGTTGAGTCGGAGCGGGTTTCATAAAATGGCGGACCGGCGGGCACTTTGATTTCGCCTCGACTTGCGGCCCATGCCTCAAAATAAGCACGGCCCGTGCCGAGACAAGCCACGATTGCCCGGCAAACGGGGCGCCACTTCCAGTTTGGGCGCCAGCGCCGTTCCAAGGTTCGGCAGGGCAGCGCGGGTTGGACACCCGCGCTCCTGCTTTTGGCGCGCCAAAGGAAAGGGCGCCGGTGATCCCAGCGCCCGGTGCCGTTTGGCAGAAGTTGCCAGCCGTTTACGGCTTCACGAGCTGGAAAAAACCTTGGCTGGCGCTGGGCAATGCCGATTGAGGCACCAGCACCATCTTTTGTGTTCCCATCTGAAACACGTTGGTGAGCCCCGGATCGGTCCAGGAACCAGCCGCCAGCGTCGGGCTGGTCCGCAGTTCGAATCCGGTGGCCGGGGCGGTCCACTGAAGTTGGTAGGCAGTGCTGGCCGGAACTTGGACCACGCCGCCCGCGTCGGCAGCGACCACGGCCCACTTGGTGGTGTCCAAAGCGTCGCCCGTGAAGGTGTCATCGAGCGGGTTGAGCGTGCCGGTGATTTGCAGCCGGCCGAAAACCGCCGCCTGGCCGATGTTTCCCGTCTGGTTGGGCTGGATGCCAAAATAGGCATAGAGCGGGTCGGCGAACAGCAGCGCGGCGTCCGCGGGCAGGGCGAAGTTGGTGCTGGCGCCGCCGGGAGTGGTGAGCGTGACGTCGGTGTTGTTCTTGAAGCTCAGGCTCCAGGGGCCCACGGCGGAGGCGTCCGAAACGGTGGCCAGTCGGCCGACCGCGCCATTGGCGGGATCGGTGTTCCAGAACATGGCGTTGCCGCTGGGCAGGTTGGTCTTGTACATGAACGCGGCGGTGGCGGTGCCATCGGCGTTGTTGGCGATTTGCAGGAAGATCACGTTCGCGGCGTTCCAGTCGATCGAGGTGTCATTCGCGCCGTACGGCATCACGTTTTCGGGCACCAGGAACACATGGGCCTGGAAACCGTTGTGGGCGGCGTCCGGGAACTTTTTGATGGTCATCGAATACGTCACCGGTCCGCCGGCATCGACCCAGGAATACGAGTTGGGATAGCCGTCGGGATCGGTCGCGAGCGTGCGGATGTTTTGGCGTTGGTACTGCTGGCCGGCGGCGCTGGCCGCGGCGAGCAAACCCGGAGTGGCGGGCAGCAGCGTCAACGTGGGCGACGGGGT
>JAKCAB010000078.1 GCA_021839785.1 bacterium
CCGGCAATGATCCGCGAGGCTTCACCGGACGCCCGCCCCGGCGACCTGGTCACGGTGTATGACAAGGATGGCGAGCGCTTCGGCGCCGGCCTCTACAATCCGCGGGCGCGGGTGCCGCTGCGGATGTTCCACCACGGCGACGCGCCGTTCACCGAGGCGGACTTCGGCCCGCTGCTGGACCGCGCTCTTGACCTCCGCCTCGATACGTTCCGCCTCGCGGAACTCGCCGATGCTTTCCGCGCCGTGCATTCGGACGGCGACGGCTTGAGCGGCCTGATCGTGGACAAATACGCGGACGTGCTCAGTGTGGAGGTGCACAGCTTGGGCGTCTGGCAGCGCCTCCCGCAATGGCTGCCGCAGTTGCACGCCCGCCTTGGCACCCGGCGCGAGGTCGTCGAGGTCAGCGACTTTGTCGCGCGCGTGGAACGCATCTCCACGCGCGGCGCGGCCCAACCCGCGGTCCCGCCGGTGAAGATTCGCGAGCACGGCGTCCGCTACGAAGTCGATTTTGCCCAGGGCCACAAGACCGGTTTTTTTTGCGACCAACGCGACAACCGCCGGCGACTGGCCAGCCTGGTCACCCCCGCCTCGCGCGTGCTGGACCTTTGTTGCTACACCGGCGGATTCGCCCTGGCCGCGGCGGTGATTGGCGGGGCGAAGGACGTGACCGGTGTGGACCTGGACGAGACGGCCATCGTGCAAGCCCGGCGGAACGCAAACCTGAACCAGTCGCGCGTCAACTGGGTGCATTGCGACGCGTTCAGCTACGCCCGGCAAATGCAACGCAACGCCGGGAAGTTCGACGTGATCGTGGCTGATCCGCCGAAACTGGTGCTCAGCCGGGACGATTTCGGCGACGGCCAGCGCAAGTACGAAGATTTGAACGGTCTGGCGCTGATGTTGCTGAAGCCCGGCGGTCTGCTGGTGACCTGCTCCTGTTCGGGCCTGGTGTCAGACGAAGACTTCACTCAATTCGTGTCGCGCGCTGCTCACCGCCAGGCCCGGCGGCTGCAAATCTTCGACCGCACCGGCGCGGGGCCGGACCATCCGGTGATGTCCAACTGCCCCGAAGGCCGCTACCTCAAAGTGCTCTGGACGCGGGCAATGTGATGGCGCACCGCATTGCCTGCCCGGATTCATCCGGGTGAGTGCGGCCGCGCTGTGGCCTCACGGCTTGGTGGCCAGAATCAGCGGTGAAAGCGCGGGCACTTCCAGCAGCCGAGGATTGACGAAACCTGCCTCGCCCAGCCATTGGCTGATTTCTGGGAAGGTGAAGGTGTCGCCCTCCTCGGTGTGGACCAGCATGTTGACCGCGAAAAACAAGGCCGGCGGCGGCCCGGTGCGGTCGTCGTTGCAGAGGAATTCCATGATGGCCACGGTGCCGCCCGGCGCCAGCGCATCGAAGGTTTTGCGGAGCAATTGCCGGCTGCGCTCGATGCCTTCGCTGTGCAGGATGTGGCCGATGGTTGCGACGCGGTGGCCGGTGCCGAAGTCCGCTTTCAGCAGATCGCCCGGCACCGTGCTCAGGCGGTCCGCCACGCCCTGGCGGGCGGCGACGCGCTGCGTGACTTCGAGAACCTGCGGCCAGTCCACGGCGCGCACCTGCACGTGCGGGGACTGCTCCGCCAACCCGATGCCCCAGACGCCCGAGCCGGCGCCAAGGTCGAGGACGCTGACCGGGCCGCAGGCCAGGGCCAGACCCAGGTGAGTGCCCAAGACCTGCGCCGCGGGGTAGCTCAGCGGGAACAGCGATTCGACGAATTCGCTGAAGAACTCCGCGCCGCCGCCGTTTTGGTTTACCGCCTTCGCCGGCCGGCCCGTCCGCACCACGTCCGGCAGTTGCGTCCAGTTCGGCAGCAGTTGCCGGCTGGCGTGGCGGACCAGTGCGCCGTGGTAAGCCGGTTTGGTGGAAACCAAAAACACGGCGCTTTCGTCGGTCAACGCGTAACGGTCGTTCGTGCGGGTGACCAATTGGAGGCCCAGCAGCGCATTGAGCAACGCCCGCAGCCCGCGCGGCGAGGCGCCGGTAAGTTCAGCAAGCTCGGCGACCGTGCGCGGTGCAGGGTCCAGCAGGTCGAATACCCGATTCTCCAGGGCGGCCTCCACGATGAGCGTGGCGGTGTAGCCCCAGGTGTACTGCATAATCCGCTCCGGAGTGGGAGCGCCGTTGGTTTTTGTAGCCATGCGGCGCTCAACTAATCATGGACTTCAGCGCTGTCAAAACGCTTCCCGTGCCTGGGACCTGGTCAGGGTTGAAGGTCATAAAGGCTCTTCGGCCGGCCCATGCACGCTGCCGCGCAGACGGTCACTTCGCCGCCGCCGGGTTTTGCGTCGCCACCGTCGCACGCTACTGTCGATTCGATTCGCAAACCGACGATTCGCCATGCGTTACCGGCTATTTGGAAACAGCGGGCTGAGGGTCTCCGAGTTGTGTCTCGGCACGATGACCTTCGGCGAGGTTTGGCAGGACTGGGGACTCGCCGCGCCCAAGGCGGAATGCCGCCAGATCTTCGACGCGTTCGCCGCAGCGGGCGGCAACTTCATCGACACGGCGAACAAGTACAACGAGGGCCAGAGCGAAAGCCTCGTGGGCGAATTCTTTGCCTCCGACCGCGACCGCTTCGTCGTCGCCACCAAGTACACGCTCGCGACGCGCGAGGGTGACCCGAACGCCGGCGGCAACCAGCGCAAGAACATGGTGCGGGCCGTCGAGGCCAGCCTCAAACGCCTTGGCACCGATTACCTCGACCTGTACTGGGTTCATGCCTGGGATCCGCTCACGCCCCTCGAGGAAGTGATGCGTGGCCTGGACGATCTGGTGCGCGCCGGCAAGGTGCTCTACGTCGGCATTTCGGACGCGCCGGCCTGGGTGGTGGCACAGGCGAACACCCTCGCCCGCTGCCGCGGTTGGAGCCCGTTCGTGGGGTTGCAGGTCGAGTACAGCCTCGCGCTGCGCGACGTCGAACGCGAACTGGTGCCGATGGCGCGCGCCTTCGATCTCGCAGTGACGGCCTGGTCGCCACTGGCCGGCGGCATTCTCACGGGCAAATACGGCGGGGCAGGGGGCGCCAGGGCGGAATCGGCCCGGTTCGGCGGCGAGGCCAACCCGCCGGACCCGCGCAAGCTGGGCATCGGCCAAAGCGTGGCGAAACTGGCGGCCGGGATCGGGCGCCCGCCTTCGCAGGTGGCGTTGAACTGGCTGCGCCAGCGCCGGGCGAACGTCATCCCGATCCTGGGCGCGCGCCGATTGTCGCAGCTTCAGGAGAACCTCGGCTGTCTGGACTGGCAACTGACGGCCGGGCAACTCGCCCGGCTCGAGGAAGTGAGCCGGATCGAACTGGGCTTTCCGCACGATTTCCTCGGCCAGGACTTCGTCCGGCAAATTGTCTATGGCGGCACCTATGCGGCCATCGACAATCATCGCGCGTGAAGCGCGTCTGGTGGGTGCGATCAAGAAACCGGTCGTGGGGTCGGCCGACGTTCACCGAGGCGCCATCGTTCGGCCCCGCTTCGCGTTCGTTACGGGGTTCAACTTCTGACGGAAGTACACCCGGTTTCCGAACGGTCCGGGCACGCACATCGAGCGCTCCCCCCCAAGGCGCGTCTTCCAACCTTGGTCGCCTGACGAACTGAGCCACGGCCGGGCGGCCAAGCCCTCAATGCAATAGTGACTCTCAAATCTCATAACTTACCCCAGACTCAAGGGGCAGTGGCCGTTGGCTCTAGCGCGGTCTTAGGCATGATCGTTTCGATGGAGTCCGTTTGGTGTCTGGCAACTTCCCGAAAATGCTCAAAAGCAAACAAGCCGCTGCCAATCC
>JAKCAB010000340.1 GCA_021839785.1 bacterium
TTCGTTGCAGATGGCGAATTTCATGGCGGTGCTCGAGCGGCCCCAAACTGCCCGGCGCGGTCGCCCCCGGCAGGCCGAAGCTGCCGCCGCGTTCGTTTCGAAAACATGGTTGCGAGCCGGATTTCTGCGTGCCCGAAGCTTGACAAGGCCGAGGCGGATTCTGAGTCTTTCTAAAACTCAAGAGCAACTCACCCACAATCGCTGTGAAATGAGAATTCACACTCTGTTTTCCGGGGCGGTTTTCGCGTTGCTGTCTTCGCTCTGCGTGCAGGCTCAAGGCACCCTGGCGTTCGGCAATTACTTCGGCACCGGCGCCGACCGGGTGGACGCGCCGGTGTTCGACGAGGACGGGGTGACCCGGCTCGACGGCGCGGCTTTCCTGACCCAACTCTACGTTGCCCCACAGCCCGCCTCGCTGGCCGCGGTGGGGCAGCCCCGGCCGTTTCGGACCGGCACGGCGGCGGGCTACGTGGCGCGCGAGACCGTGGATTTGCCGGGGATTCCTGGCGGGACGCGGGTGTACGTGGAAATGCGGGCCTGGGAAGCGGCGGCTGGCCCGACCTACGAGGCCGCGCTGGCCAGCGGCGGTAAGACCGGGGTCTCCGAAACCTTCAGCGTCATTTGCGGGAACGCCGGCTCCCCGCCTACGGTGCCGGCCGATTTGGTGGGGCTTAAATCGTTTTCGCTGCACCGCATTCGCGGCGTGAAGATCGTGACCCAGCCATTGTCGCAGACCGTGCCGGTGGACGCGGCGGTCACCTTCGGCGTCGTGGCGGAAGGCACGGAACCGCTTTCCTTTCAGTGGTTCAAGAACGGTTCGGCGCTGGCCGGCGCCAACGGCGCTTCGTTGGCGTTTGCCAAGGTCGCGGTGGCCGATGCGGGCACGTATTTCGTGCGGGTGTCGAATCCTTGGAGCACCGCCGACAGCGCCGACGCGGTGCTGAGCGTGTTGCTTCCGCCCGGCCTGGCCAGCCAGCCGGCGCCGCAGACGGTGATTCATGGCCAGACCTTGACGCTCCAGGTGACTCCGACCGGCTCGGGCCCGTTCGAGTATCAGTGGCGCTTCAACGGCGCCGACCTCGCCGGCGCCACCCAGGCCACGCTCACGGTGCCTGACTTCAACGCCGCGCTCGCCGGCAATTACACGGTGGTCGTCCGCAATGCGGTTGGCGCGTTCGAGAGCGACCCGATTGCCGTGTCCGTCGCCTACTCGCTGGCCGTGGCCGTCACCGCGGGGGGAACGGCGGCCGTGGAGCCGCCCGCCGCGAGTTATCCGGCCAACGCCGTGGTGCGGCTCAGCGCAACCGCGGACGATGGCTTTGCCTTTCAAGGCTGGGGCGGGGATGTGTCTTCCACTGCCAACCCGCTGAAATTGACGATCACGACCAACCTTTCCGTTTGGGCCGGCTTCAATCCCATCAACGGCACGGTCTATTTCAACAACCTCTTCAGCGCGGCGGGCATCGATGCGCCGATCTTTGACCTGGATGGCCAAACCCGGCTCGCGGGCAGCGCGTTCCTGGCCCAACTTTACGGAGGCGCTTCGACGGAGACGCTGCACGCCGTCGGCCGACCTGTGCCGTTCGGCGCGGGCGCGCGCGCCGGGTACTTCGATTCGGATTTGAGCCTCATCCGCGCGGTGCCGCCGGTGCCGCTCAACGGGCTGGCGTTCGTGCAGGTCCGCGCCTGGGAAGCCACCGCGGGCGGGACCTACGAGGACGCGTGGCTGGCCGGCGGCAAAGCCGGGGTGTCGAAAATCCTCACCGTGACCACCGGCGGCGGCGGCATACCGCCATCCTTGCCGGCAAACCTGGTCGGGCTGGAATCCTTCGCGCTCACCCGCGCCGTGGCGCCGGGCCTCGAACAGCCGCCCACCAACGCGACTTTCATCGCCGGCCAGGCGGGGTCACTGGCGGTGGTTGCGACCGGCACGCCGCCGCTGGCTTACCAGTGGCTCAAGGAAGATGCTGAGTTGCCGGACGCCACCGCCTCGACGCTGAGCTTTGCCGCGGTCACGCCGGGGGATGCCGGCGCGTACGCGGTGAGGGTGAGCAATCCTTGGGGTGAAATCACGAGTGACGCCGTGACGTTGACCGTGCTGGTGCCCCCCGCCATCCAGGATTTGCCGCTTGAAATGCCGGTGCCGTACGGGAGCAATGCCGAGTTGACCGTGGCCGCCACCGGTTCGGCGCCGCTCGCATACCAATGGTTTGCTGGCGAGAAAGGCGACACGACAAACCCGGTGGGAACCGACCAGCCAACGCTGGCGTTGGTTAACGTCATCGTGCCGGCCAGCTACTGGGTGCGCGTCAGCAACGCCGCCGGCGCGGTGGACAGCGAAACGATTTTCGTCACCACCCAGCAACAGCCGCAGACCATCGACTTCCCGCCGGTTGCCGACCATGTGTTCGGCGATGGGCCGTTCGCGGTTGCAGCCACGGCCAGTTCCGGACTGCCGGTGACGTTGGCCGTGACCAGCGGCCCGGCGACCATCGAAGGCAATCAAGTCACCCTCACCGGAGCCGGGACGGTCGTGTTGACCGCGACCCAGGCGGGCGGCGGAACCTTTCTGCCCGCCGAACCGGTGACGCGCAGTTTCAACGTGGCGAAAGCCACCGCCACGATTTCGCTGGCGGGCCTGACGCAAGTGTACGAAGGCACGCCGCGGCTGGTGACGGCGACCACCACACCGGCAGGCCTCGCGGTTCAGGTGACGTACAACGGTTCGGCCACGCCGCCGGTGAACGCGGGCACGTTCGCCGTGAGTGCGGTCATCGATGACGCGAATTACCAGGGCACGGCCGCGGGCACGCTCATCGTCGCGAAAGCTAGCCAGACGCTCACCTTTGGGCCGCTGCCGGCACGCATGTACGGCGAGGCGCCATTCGCCGTGTCGGCCACTTCCAGCGCGGGCCTGCCGGTGACGCTGGCCGTGTTGTCCGGTCCGGCCACCCTCGCAGGTGGCGTCGTGACCGTCACCGGAACGGGCACGGTGACGCTCCGTGCCAGCCAGGCGGGTAACTTCAATTATCAGCCGGCCCAGGCCGACGGGACTTTCCCGGTGGGCAAGGCGAGCGCGATCGTTCAACTCTCCGGCTTGGTCCAGAATTACGACGGCCAGCCGAAAACGGTCCAAGCCACCACCCAGCCAGCCGGGCTGACGGTCGTCATCACGTACGATGGCGAGTCGGAACCGCCGGTCGAGGCCGGCACGCACGCCGTCCGCGCGGTCGTCGCGGACGAGAATTACGAAGGCACGGCCGAGGGCGCGTTCACCATCTTGGCCCGGATCACCGGTTCGGTGTTTGAAGACGAAGACGGCAACGGCCGGCGCGACCCCGGCGAGGCCGCCCTTGCTGGCGTCACCGTGCGGTTCTTCGAAACGGATGGAACCATGCCGGCTGGCACGGCGGTTTCCGCGGCCGACGGCTCCTTCGCCTTCAGCGGGTTGGCGGCGCAGGCGTTCGTGGTCGAGGAAACCGATCCGGAAGGTTTTGGCAGCACCACCCCGAACCGGCGCACGGTCAACCTCGCGGGCGTGAGCCAGGTCGAAGTGGTTTTCGGAGACCAGCGGCAAGGCACGGTTAGCGGGTTGGTTTTTAACGACGCGAACGGCAACGGCTGGCGCGATCCCGGCGAGGCTGGCCTGCCGGGCGTGCAAGTCTCGTTGAGCAGCGTGCCAGCGCGCGACGCCACGACCGGCGCGGACGGCGGTTACGCCTTCACGGACGTGCCGTCCGGTTCGTACACAGTTACGGAGGTGGATTTGGCTGGGTACACCAGCACCACGCCGAACCAGCGCAGCGTGAACCTCGGG
>JAKCAB010000375.1 GCA_021839785.1 bacterium
AAGTCGCCACCCGGTTCACCGCGGCGGACGGATTGCCCGCGGCGGACGTTCAGTTGATCGACCTGGCGGCCGACGGCACGCCGCGCGCGTTTGCCGCCGGCCGCTGGAGCGAATTTCGAGACGGTCGGTGGCAAAACGTGGCCGCGCTGGCCGCGCCTTCCGAGCATGAGTTCGTGCTGGCCGGGGCGGACGGTCAACCGGTCACGGTCGCGCTGCCGTGGCGCGAGGTGCGCCAGATCCTGCGCCGCGGCGCGGCCACCTGGATCGCCACGCCGGCAGATCCGTTCGCGGTCGTCAACGGCCGGGCCGAGTCGCTGGGTTGGCCGAGCCGTTACCGTGTGAACCAGATCGCGGTGGCCGACGACGACACTCTGTTCGTCGCCTCCAGCGGCGGGCTGTTCCAACAGGTCGCCAAAGGCTGGTCGCCGCTGGGCATCACGGACGGCCTGGGGCGAGCCTGGGCGGTGCAGGACGTGCTGGGCGTGGCATTCGACGCGAAGCAGCAACTCTGGTTCGCGACCAAGGCTGGCGCGGGGTGCCGCACCGCCGCGGGCTGGCGGTTCTTCGAAGGCAAGGATGGTCTGCCGTGGAACGACTTCACCGGCGTCGCCGCCGGCCCGGACGGGGCGCTGTGGTTTGGGACACACTTGGGCGCGATCCGGTATGACGAGGCCGATTGGGCGTACCGGCAGGGACCGCTCTGGTTGCCAAACGACGACGTGCGCCAGATCGCGGTGGACGCGCACGGCAACGCCTGGTTTGCCACCGCTGGCGGGGTGGGCCGCCTCGAGCGCCGGTCCATGACGCTGGCGGAAAAGGCGGCGTTTTACGAAGACGAGATCGAGCGACACATCAAGCGCACGCCGTTCGGTTACGTGGCCGAGGCGCCGCTGCGCACCGCGGGCGACAAGCGCACGGCGGCGCCGCAGGACAGCGACAACGACGGCCTCTGGACGGCGATGTACGGCGCGGGCGAGTGCTTCGCGTTTGCCGCCACCCAGGACGAAAAGGCCAAGGCGCGGGCGAAGCAGGCGTTTGAAGCCTTGCGCTTTCTGCAAAAGGTCACCCAGGGCGGTCCGCATGCGCCGCCAAAAGGATTTGTCGCGCGGACCATCCGGCCCGTCGATGGGCCGGACCCGAACGCCGGCCGGCTCGAGGCGGACCGGGAGGCGCAGAAGCGCGACCGGTTGTGGAAAGTCTATGAGCCCCGCTGGCCCAAAAGTGCGGACGGCCGGTGGTACTGGAAGAGCGACACCAGTAGCGACGAACTGGACGGCCATTATTTCTTTTACCCGCTGTACTACGATTTCTGCGCGGACACGGACGCGGAAAAGGCGCGGGTGCGCGAGGTGGTGCGGGACTTGACCGATCACTTGCTCACGCACCAATACACGCTCGTGGACCACGACGGCCGGCCCACGCGCTGGGGTGTGTTTGGACCGCAGTTTCTCAATCGCGACCCGCAATGGTTCCCCGAGCGCGGGCTCAATTCGCTGAGTTTGCTGAGCTATCTCGCCGTGGCCGCGCACGTCACGGGCGATGCGAAGTACGCCGCCGCTTCGCGCGAATTGGTCGAGCGGGAGGGTTACGCCCAGAACGCGATGTATCCGAAGCTCCAGCGCGGCCCCGGCTCGGGCAACCAGTCGGACGACGAGATGGCGTTCATGAGTTACTACAGTTTGTTGCGGTGCTCGAAGGACGAGGCGCTGAAGGCGCAGATTCGCTATTCGTTTTACGAGTACTGGGCCAACGAGGCGCCCGAGATGAACCCGTTTTTCAACTTCGCCTACGCCGCTCACAACCTCGACGCGACCACGTCCAATCCGTACGGGCGGTTCGCCATCAAACCCTGGCCGGGCTGGCTGGATGACGCGATGGCGACGCTCTACGGCCTGCCGCTCGACCGCCTGAATTGGCCGCACCGCAACCGCCACCGGCTGGACATCCAATTGCTGGGTCGGCAACAGACGGCCGATCTGTACGAGGCCTCGCGGGGCCGACGCGGGCGCCGGGTGAACGGCAAGGTGTTGCCGGTGGAGAACCGCCATTTCAACCACTGGAACACCGATCCGTGGGAACTCGATTACGGCGGCAACGGCAATGAACTGGCGGCGGGCACCGTGTTTCTGCTGCCCTACTATCTGGGCCTTTATCAAGGCTTCATCGAGCGGCCGTGAGCCCTCTCACACCGGGGGCGGACACGCCCGGCCGTTGACTCCGGTCAAACCCCGCGGCGGTGGAAAATGTTGCCATTTCGCCGGGCGGCTGATAGTTCGCTGCGTGTTTCAGAGCAACAGCATAACTGCATGAGCCAAGACATTCGATTCGACCTGACACAAAAGGACGTGCCTCAGGCGTGGTACAATATCGCCGCCGACCTGCCCGAACCGCTGCCCCCGCCGCTGCACCCCGGGACCAAGCAGCCGGTGACCCCGGACATGATGACCGCCATCTTTCCGGAGAACCTGGTCATGCAGGAGATGAGCGCGGAGCGCTGGGTGGAAATCCCGCAACCGGTTCGTGAGGTCTATGCCCTCTGGCGCCCGACACCGCTGTTACGCGCCGTCCGCCTGGAAAAGGCGCTCCAAACCCCCGCCCACATTTACTACAAATACGAGGGCGTCAGCCCGGCGGGAAGCCACAAGCCGAACACGTCGGTGGCGCAGGCGTACTATAACAAGATCGCCGGCACCAAGCGGCTTTCGACGGAGACCGGCGCGGGCCAGTGGGGCTCGTCGCTCGCCTTTGCCTGCAAGTTGTTCGGCCTCGATTGCGTCGTGTACATGGTCAAGGTGAGCTTTTTGTCGAAGCCTTACCGCAAGCTGCTCATGCAGACCTGGGGCGCAGAGGTCCACGCCAGCCCGACCGAACACACGGACTTCGGCAAGAAGATGCTTCAGGAGGACCCGGAATGCCCGGGCAGCCTCGGCATCGCCATCAGCGAGGCGATCGAGGACACGGTCAAACACCCCGGCACGAAGTACTCGCTCGGCAGCGTGTTGAACCACGTTTGCCTGCACCAGACCGTGATCGGCCAGGAAGCGATCAAGCAGATGGAACTCGCCGGGGAATCGCCGGACGTGATCATCGGCTGCGTCGGCGGCGGCAGCAACTTCGCCGGCCTCGCGTTTCCGTTCGTGCAGCAAAAGCTCGTCGCGAAAAAGCCGTACCGCATCGTGGCGGTGGAGCCGGAATCCTGCGCCTCGCTCACCAAGGGCGAGTTGCGGTACGACTTCGGCGACACGGCGGAAATGACGCCGCTGTTGATGATGTACACGCTGGGGCATCGCTTCATGCCGCCCAAGATCCACGCCGGCGGCCTCCGCTATCACGGCATGGCCCCCGCCGTCAGCCACGTGAAGAAACTCGGTTTGATCGACGCTGTGGCTTATCCGCAGACCAAGGTCTTCGAGGCGGCGGTCCTGTTCGCCCGCAACGAGGGTCTGGTGCCGGCGCCCGAACCTTCGCACGCCATCGCGGCGGTGATCGACGAGGCCATCAAGTGTCGCGAGGAAGGCAAGAAGAAGGTCATCCTCTTCAACCTTTGCGGCCACGGCATGCTCGACTTGGCCGCGTACGACACTTACCTGTCCGGCAACCTCCGGGACGGCCAAGGCTGAGCCGGTTCCCTTTTCGGTGTTCGCATCAATAAACCATGAAACACATCAACTCATTGTTCGTCGGCGGCGCGCTTGCGCTGCCTCAAGTCCTGCTCGGCCAGTCCGCCGGGCACTACCCGATCGGCGTGGAAGGCGTCAAAGGCGGCACCCTGCCGCCGCCCGGCTTTTACCTCCGCGACTACAATTACTTCTACG
>JAKCAB010000529.1 GCA_021839785.1 bacterium
CGGTGTAACGAATGCCGTCCTGCTCCCACTCGGTGTTCATGATAGGCAGGCATTCGTCTTCGATCCAGCGCTTGGCGGGCGGGGTGGCGGGCAGGCCGAAATCGTAATCGAGCCGGTTCCCGCCCCAGATGCGCCGTGGCGTGTCCTTGCCGACCGGGTGGTCGATGCGGTCGTTGAGGCAAAATACCGAGCCGTTGTAGTTCACGCCGAAGCGCTGACGGCCGCCCTCGGTGCCGACCGGCAGGTAGATGTGGCCGGGCTTGGGCGGTTGTTCGGCGAGCGCGCGGGTCAGGGTTTGCTCGGGTTGGCTCGCGACTCGGTCGAATAGTGGGAGTTCGTCCGGACTGCGCCGCCGTTGTTCGACTTGGGTGGCCGCGCTCTCAAGCGAGTCCTTGCCGTCCCATCGCTCGACCAGCACTCCCAGACTGGGCGCGAAGACTGGCTTGCCCGCCGCCACGTCGGCCGGATCGAAACTGAAAGACTGGTCTGGCGTCCGCACCGTGACAACCGTCCGGTCGAATCCGTTCACGTTCGGACTTTCCGCATACCAAAGGAAGGCGAGCCTCCGTCCAGGCTGATCGGCCGGCACTGCCAGCCCGTCCGCGACCGCAGTTTGGATCGGTGCGGACCAGCCATTGAAGACCTCCATTCGAGCCGAATTCGCCAACTCCGCTTTCTGCCATTGGATGGCGACTCCCACCTGGCGCCAGACCGCGTCGGTGTACGCCTCGATTTTCTCGACGGTTGGCGCGGGGCTATCGAACAGCAGCCGCAGCTTCATCGTGGTCCGGTACTCGGCCTTGAATTCCTTCAGGTTCGGAAATTCGTTCAGGTTCACGTGCCGGAAGGTGAAGGTCCAGGACTTGCCGTCCGGCTGAAAATAGACATCCGCGTCGCGCCACTCGCCGCGATACCAATCGCCAAGTTCCTGCCAGCCGGACTCGCTGGCGCCGGATGGCTGGTCGCGCGGGATGTGCCGCTCCGGCCAGATCGAGTGCCACCATTGCAGCCGGGCCTTGGCCGGGTCGGGCGGCGCGTCCGCGAAGGTGAAGACCACGCGAAAGAGGTCGCGCGGGTCTTCCCAGAAAATCCCGACGTCCTTGCCGTTCGCCCAAGACGTGCGTTCGCCCCACGGCGCGACATCGACCAGCGCGCCGGGCATGAGACTGAGGTTGGCGCTTACGCTCTCTGCCGCCAGCCCGTGAACCGCCAGCGCGAGGCAAAGCCAGCCGCCAGCCGCAGTCAGGCTTGGCAGAATTCGGAAAAGTCGGGACCGCGTGCGGACGCGATTCGATTTTTGTGGCTCGGAGGGAGCGTCGGACAGGGCAGGGGAGTTGGGCTCAGGATTCATATCAAATCACACAGGTCCGCCGGACCTGCGAAAAGCGATTTTGCCCAACCTTCGCCCAGCCCAGCAGTTCGGGCAACACCCGTGACGGATCAACCTTGCAGGCGCTGTTTGGCCGCGCGGATGAAGTCGGGATTGGTGCCGCAACAACCGCCGATGAAACTCGCCCCGGCGGCGACCAGCGCGGGCACGTGGCCGGCGAAGGCCTCCGGCGTGGTTTGGTAAACCACCTTGCCGCCCACCATCGCCGGCAGGCCGGCGTTGGCTTTGATCCAGATGGGGCGGTCGGCCGCCGCCTTCAAGCGCCGGCAGACCGGCACGTAGCGTTCGATGCCCACGCCGCAGTTCGCGCCAATCACGTCGGCGCCCGCGTTGGTCAGCGCCGCGGCCACCTGCTCGGGTGTGGCGCCCATCATGGTTCGATCCTTGTCCTTGCCGGCATCGAAGACCATGCAGGCGACCACCGGCAGGCCGGTGGCCTTGGCGGCGGCGAGCGCCGGTAGCGCCTCGTCGAGATCGGACATCGTCTCGATCGCGATCCCGTCCGGTTGGGCGGCGGCGATGGCTTGGGCTTGTTCGGCGAAAACGGCGCGCAATTCCTCCGCCGAGGTTTCGCCGGTCATCAGCATTTTGCCGGTGGGGCCCATCGAGGCGAACACCGCTGCCCGACCGGCCGCAGCTTGCTTTGAAATCTCCACGCCGCGGCGGTTGATTTCGGCGACTTGGCCCTCGAGCCCGTGTCCAGCCAGGCGGAGCCGATTGGCGCCAAAAGTGTTCGTGAGAATGATCCGGCTGCCGGCCTCGACGTAAGCACGCGCCACCTCGGCCACGCGCTCCGGGTGGGTCAGATTCCACGCGTCGGGGAAGTCGTCGCTGGTCAAGCCGCGGGCCTGGAGTTCGGTGCCCCAGGCGCCGTCGGTGATCACCGGTCCGCCGGCCAGCAGTTTTTCGAGGAGGGGGTGCATGGCGTCGCGGCGGTGGCGGGAACGGTTCAGGCCTTGCCCAGCGCTTTTTTGGCCAGCGTGACCGCGCCGGGGGCGTTTTCGCTGAAGCCATCGGCGCCGATTTCCTCGGCGTACCGCTGGGTGATCGGGGCGCCGCCGATGAGGACCTTGACCTGGTTGCGCACGCCGGCGGACTTGAGCGCCTCGATGGTGCTCTTCATCGACGGCATGGTGGTGGTGAGCAAGGCCGACATGGCGACCACCTGGGCGTTCTTTTCCCGCACGGCGGCGACGAACTGATCGGGCGAGACGTTTACGCCGAGGTCGATGACGTCAAAGCCACCGCCTTCGAGCATGGCCGCCACGAGGTTTTTGCCGATGTCGTGCAGGTCGCCCTTGACCGTGCCGATGGCCACGCGGCCGACGGGTTCGCGCCCGCCGGCGATGAGCAGCGGGCGGATCAATTCCAGCGAGGCCTTCATGGCGCGGGCGGAGATCAACAACTCGGGCACGAAGTACTCGTTGCATTCGTAGCGCCGGCCCACCTCGGACATGGCGGGTACCATGTGTTCGTTGACCAGCGCCAGCGGGTCCACGCCGTCGGCGAGCGCTTTTTCGGTGATTTCGCGGGCCGCTTTGGCGTCGCCGTTGATGACGGCTTCGGAGAGTGCCTTCAGGTCTTGCATAGACTTGGTCGGTTATAGTCGCGCGGTGTTGACTTGCGGAGGCTGGCAGTTGCGGGAATCAAAGTCAATGCGGCCAATGCATTACCGGAGGACTTCGCCGACCGGGGCTGCGCGCCGTGAATTCGAGTTCCGAACGACGCCGCGTCGAAAAACAGAGAGTGCTTGTCAGGCTGCCGGGCTTGGTTTACGACGAAGCCGGTTCCCGCACGGCCCGGCTCGCGGCTGGCGGTGACCGGCTGTCATGACCCGGAAGAGCGCCACTGCCAATGCGGCTTCACTGCCTGTCTCCTTAACCATGAAAACCTCCATCTCTCGTCGTCAGTTCATCTCGAATTCAGTGCTGGCTGGCGCCGCGGCGGGCTTGGCGCCGGCCGAGGTCGGGGCGGCGGCCAGATCCGGCCAGGCCGCCATGCCCACCGGCAAGATTCGCGATCTAACCCTCAGCCGCCTGATCTCTGGCGGCAATCTGATCAGCGGTTGGGCGCACTCGCGCGACCTGCAATACGTCCCCAGCCTGATGCGCGCCTACAACACGCCGGCGAAGGTGCTCGATACGCTCGAATTGCTCGAACAACACGGCGTGAACGCCATCATCGCCGACCCGCGCAAGAACGTGATGGACGTGTTCGCCCGGTACTGGAAGGAGCGCGGCGGCAAAATCCAGTGGATCGCCGAAGGCCATCCCGGCGTGGACGACTGGAAAACCAACATCAAACAGTCGATCGACTTCGGCGCGAAAGCGGTCTATGTGCAGGGCGTCATCGGCGACCGTTGGCTTAAGGAGCAGCGCCTGGATTTGCTGGGCCAGTGCGTGCAGTTCATCAAATCCCAAGG
>JAKCAB010000749.1 GCA_021839785.1 bacterium
TGGCCGCATCCTGCTCGGCGCCGTGGGCACGCAAAACCGCTGCATGACCCGGTACGGCTTCTTCGAATGCCGGGCGCAACTCCAGAAGTCACCGGGCATCTGGGCGGCGTTCTGGATTCAATCGACCGAGATCGCCAAGGGCGAGGACCCCGCGGTTTACGGGGCCGAGATCGACATCATGGAGTTCTTCAAAAAGCTCGGCCGCGACATCGTCTCGCACAACGTTCACTGGGCGTATGGTCCGCACCAACGGACGACGCACGGCATGCAGAGCTACCGCCCCGGCGTGAGCGAGGGCTTTCATACGTTTGCGGTGGAATGGACGCCGGAGAAATACGTGTTCTTCGTGGACGGGTATAAGTACTACGAGGTCACCACGGGCATCGCCCACATCGAGGAATACCTGATCCTGAGCATGGAAATTCCGTCGGACCCGAAGGAAATCAAAGATACGGTGTTCCCAGACGTGTTTGTGGTGGACTACGTCAAGGTGTACAAACGCAAGCAGGCGACGCCGTGAGTCGTCGGCTGTGGCCGCCAGACCGGGCGCCGAAGTCAGGACGGCATTCTCACTTCTATTCTCAATCACGGAATCCCGGGCAGGGGTTGGGCGGCGGAAGCCTTGATTTTATTGGGGATTCTTGAAGTTGGAGCGGGTGAAGGGAATCGAACCCTCGTCTCAGGCTTGGGAAGCCCGCATTCTACCATTGAACCACACCCGCAGAACGATGGCCTCCTGAGTAACACCCGCGCGTCACCGAGGCAAGGCCGAACTCGCCGCGAATCGCACCGCACCCGCGGGCGCAACTCAGTGTCGGAAATGACGCAGGCCGGTGAAGGCCATAGCCATGTTCCGCTCGTCCGCCGCCGCGATGACTTCAGCATCGCGCACCGAACCGCCGGGTTGCACGGCGGCCGTGGCTCCCGCGGTCGCCGCCGCAATCAACCCGTCAGCGAACGGGAAGAAGGCATCGCTGCAAACCACGCTGCCTTGCAGTGACAATCCGGCCTCGCCCGCCTTCCAGACCGCGATGCGGCTGGCGTCCACGCGGCTCATCTGGCCCGCGCCGACGCCGAGCGTGCGGTCGGCCGCGGCATAGACGATGGCATTGGATTTGACGTGCTTGACCACGCGCCAGCCGAACCGCATGGCGCGCAGTTCCGCCTCGGACGGCGCCCGGCGCGTGACGTTCTTGAGGTCGCCGCCGGCAAGCGATCGGAGGTCGCGTTCCTGCCACAGAAACGAGTCCGCGCCCACGCTGCGGACTTCCCAGTCTATGGCCTGGCGCGGGTCGCGTCGCAGGCGCATGAGCCGCAAATTCTTTTTTTTCTGAAGAATTTCGAGCGCTCCGGGTTCGAAGTCGGGAGCGACGATGACTTCGCTGAAAATCTCGGCGATGGCGGCGGCGCACGCGGCGTCCAACGCGCGGTTGACCGCGATGATTCCGCCGAACGGCGCCTGGCGGTCGGTGGCGAACGCCTTGTCCCAGGCCTCGCGCAAGGTCGCACCCTGGCCCACGCCGCAAGGATTGGTGTGTTTGAGAATCGCCAGCGTCGGCGCGTCGCCGGTGAACTCGGCGATGAGCGCCGCCGCGGCGGTGAGATCGAGAATGTTGTTGTACGAAAGCTCCTTGCCGTGGAGTTGCTGGAAGTACTCGCCGAAACGGCCGTACAGCGCGGCGGCTTGGTGGGGGTTCTCGCCGTAACGGAGCGTTTGCGCCAACGCCGCTTTCAACTCGAGCGCGGCCGGCGCCTTGGCGGGCGCGGATTGACCTTCCGCGGCAGCGAAGAACCGGGGCAGTTGGACGGCGATGGCGGCGTCGTAGGCGGCGGTTCGCGCATAGACCTTCGCGGCCAGCCGGCGACGCAAGGCAAGAGTGGTCGCGCCCGTGGTCGTGATTTGCGCGGCCACCTCGGCGTAGTCCGTGGGATCGGTCACCACCGTCACGAACTCGTGGTTTTTCGCGGCACTGCGCAGCATGGCGGGCCCGCCGATGTCGATGTTTTCGATGACTTCGGCCAGCGTGACGCCTGGTTTGGCCACGGTCGCCTCGAACGGGTACAGGTTCACCACCACCAGGTCGATGGGCTGGAGGTTGTGTTTGGCGACGGCGGCCTCGTGTTCGGCGTTGCCTCGAATGTACAACAGGCCGCCATGAACGCGCGGGTGGAGCGTCTTGACGCGGCCGTCCAGCATTTCGGGGAAACCCGTGAAATCGCCCAGTTCGATGACCTTCAGGCCCGCTTCGCGCAGGGCGCGGGCCGTGCCGCCGGTGGAGAGCAGTTCCACGCCTTTGGCGGCGAGAGCCTGGGCGAACGGCACGAGGCCGGTCTTGTCGAAAACGGAAAGGAGCGCGCGTTGGATAGTCAGCACCGGCCGTTTGTTGCCGGATGCGCCGGAGGCGTCAATGGCGAACTTCCGGTTCGGCGAAAGCCCGCACTTCGCGAAGTGGACGCAAGGCGACGAGCCACCAGCGCAGGCGGCGAAAGCCGGGTTCGCCCAAGTGGAGCCGCACCGCCCACGCCGCCGCGAAGCGGTCCCAGCCGTAGCGCGCCAGACCTACGTCGCCGGCGCGGAATCCGCATTCTTCGAGCAGGTTGCCGAGCGTCTGGGGGTTCCACGAATAAAGGTGGTGATTTTTCTCGCCGCGCGTGAAACGCCGGTGCCGCCGCTCGTCCTCGAAGGGCACCCACAGCAACAGCCGTCCGCCGGACTTGAGCAGGCGGCGCATTTCCGCCAACGCGGTGGCCGGCGCCAGCAGGTGCTCCAAGGCGTGATGGCAAAGCACCACGTCTGCCATGCCGTCCGGGAGTGGCCGCGTGTCGCTGACAAATTCGAGACCGCGGCCTTCAACCTCGCGGCGCAGAAAATCCGAGACGTCGAAGGCGATCCGCCGGGCGGCCTGCAGCGCCACCAGGTTCCAGCCAGCGCCGGCGCCGTATTCGAGCACGACGTCGCGGGGCTGAACCTGCGGCTGGATCTTGGCCGCGCGGAGGCGGGCGATCCAAGGCAGCGCCGCCGCCGGCACGCCGCGCTTGATCTCGTGATACCGGCGGCCGGCTTCGCCCTGGTAGTGCGCAACCGGATCGTTCATGTCCGGCGCGTTATCTCCCGGAACGAGGCCCGGCTCAAGGCGCTTTGCGCAGGCGGAGATGCCGGGCGGTTCGGCCGTTCACGAAGGGTCCGGTCCGGCGCGGGCGCACGCCGTGGGCGTGGGACGCCATCGCTGAGGCGCCGGGCGGCATTGCCTTTGACGCCTTTCCAGCGCCTCGTTTTGATGAGGCGCATGACTTTGCGCGCTGGGATCGCCGGTCTGAGTTTGGTGCTTGGGATGGCGTCGTTGGTGCCGCTCCACAGTGAGCCAGTGTCGAGATTCACGGTGGCCACCTACAACCTCGAAAACTACCTCGACGGGCCGGCGCCGGGGCGGCTGCCCAAATCTCCGGAGGCCAAGGCCAAAATCCGCGAAGGCCTTCTGGCGCTGCGGCCGGACGTGCTGGCGGTGCAGGAGATTGGCCGGCCGAGCGCGTTATTGGAACTGCGCGCCGCGCTCAAGGCGGACGGGCTGGATTATCCTTATTGGGAACACGTCAGCGGCTTCGACACGAATATTTTCGTGGGCGTGCTGAGTCGGTTTCGCATCGTGGCCCGCCGGCCGCACACGAACGAGAATTTCCTGCTGCAAGGCCGGCGCTTTCAGGTAAGCCGCGGCGTTGCCGAGGTGGACATCCGGGTGAACGACCGCTACGCGTTCACGTTGATCACCGCGCATCTCAAATCGCGGCGCGCGGTCGAGTACGGTGACGAA
>JAKCAB010000843.1 GCA_021839785.1 bacterium
GAAGCCGGAGCGGCACCGGGCGACAAGAAAGAAAAGCCCGAAAAGGCCGAGAAAAGCGACAAGGCCGAGAAGAAGAAGTAAGTGGCGCGGGCTTGACCTGCCGCCCGCCGTGCCGTGCGGCCGGGGTTCCGCATGGAGAACGCGCATCTCATCGTGGGCTTGGGCAATCCCGGCGACGAGTACGCCCGCACGCGGCACAACGCCGGGTTTCTGTTGGCCGATTTGCTGGCGCAGCGATGGCGGGCGTCGTGGCGGACCGAGCGCCGGTTCACCGCCCGGCTGGCGCGCGCCGCGTTCGGGGGACACGAATGTTGGTTATGCCAGCCGCTCACGTACATGAACGTCAGCGGAGAAGCGGTGGTCGCGGTGGCGAATTACTATCGACTGGCCACCGCCAAGGTGCTCGTGGCGGTGGACGATGCGGATTTGGCGCTCGGCACGATTCGGCTCCGGCCGGATGGCAGCAGCGGCGGGCATCACGGGCTCGAGTCAGTCGAGCAGCACTTGGGCACGCGCGGGTATGCGCGGCTGCGACTGGGGATCGGACGGCAGGCAACGGCGGGCCGGCAAATCACCGGCCATGTACTGGGCAGTTTCAGTCGCGTGGAGCGGGAAGTTTTCGAGCAAGTTCTGGTGCGCGCCAGCGAAGCCGTGGAATGCTGGCTGCAGTTGGGAATTACGGCGGCGATGAACCGGTTTAACGGGGCCTTGACGGCCCCCGAACAAAGGCAAAGCGAGTGAAACGTTACGAAGGTCTGTTTATTCTGAACACCTCGGGTAAAGAGGAAGGCGTCAAAGAGACGATCGACAAGCTCGTCGCGGAGATGTCTTCGCTGGGCGTCCGCATCGACGCCATCCAAAAGATGGAGAAGCGTCCTTTCTCCCGCGTCGCCAACAAAAAGATCAGTTCCGGCTACTACGCGAACATCCTTTTCGAGGCCGAACCCGCGGCCATCGAGCAATTGCACACGCGCTTTGCGCTGAGCCCGGACGTTTTTCGGGTGATCTTCACGCAACGCGGCGTGACGCCGCCCGCTGCCGCCGCCCCCGTCGCGGCCTGAGTTTATGGCCAGCTTCAACAAGGTCATCCTGGTGGGCCACCTGACCCGCGACCCCGAGTTGCGCTACACGCCCAAGGGGACCGCGATCGCCAAGCTGGGCGTGGCGGTCAACCGGGTCTGGACCACCGACACCGGCGAGAAACGGGAAGAAGCCACTTTTGTCGATGTCAACGCCTTCGACCGCCAGGCGGAAGTCATCGGCCAGTATTTCAAAAAAGGCCGCCCCATTCTCGTGGAAGGACGCTTGCACCTGAACACTTGGGAGGACAAGCAAACCAACCAGAAGCGGAGCAAGCTGGAAGTCGTGCTGGAGGGATTCCAGTTCCTCGACTCCGGTCGCCAAGGCGAAGGCGCGGCTTCGGCCCCCGCCCGCCCGGTTGCGGCCAATCCCTCGCCCAACGCGCCCGCCGCGCCCGCCGCCGCCCCCGAACCCGAAGTTCCGCCCCACGAAGAGGACGACGTGCCGTTCTGATCCCCCCTGCCGGTTGCGTGCCGATCGCCAGACCGGTTTCCCGAACAACTCTCTGAACTATGGCAAAGACCGAAGTTATTCTGATCCAAAACATCGTTGGCCTGGGCGCCGAGTCCGACCACATCAAGGTGGCCGCGGGTTACGCGCGCAACTATCTCCTGCCCCAAGGCCTCGCCATTCCGCTCACCGCCGCGAACAAGCGGCGGCTGGAATCGCTGCGTCAACGCCGTGCCGAGCGCGAAGCCACCGAGCTGAACGCGATGACCGAGCTGGCGGCGTCGATCGGCAAGCTGCTGCTCAAGCTCAGCGTGAAGACCGGCGACGACGGCAAGATGTTCGGCTCGGTCACCGCCGGCACCATCGCGGACGAACTCAAGACCCAGTTCGCCATCGCGCTGGACCGAAAGAAGATTCACCTCGAACTGCCGATCCGCTCGCTGGGCGAACACGAAATCGAGATGCGCCTGCACCCCGACGTGAACGCCAAACTGAAAGTTCTCATCGAGAGTTCCAACCCGCCGCCGCCGGTCGAGGAAGTCTCCAAAGACGCCGCCAAACCGGCCCACGAAGCTCGCGGTCGCCGCTGGGAACGCGCGCCCAAAGCGGGCGCCGAGAAACCGGTTAAGGCGCCAGCCCCCGCCGCCGCTCCCAAGAAAGCGTCTGGAAAAGCCAAGCCGGCCGCCGACAAAAAACCGAAGTAACCGGCCCAACCGACTCCCTTTTCACCGCGCAGGCAGACCTCCGAGTCTGCCTGTTTGCTTTTGCGGATCACGGTCCGGGAAGGGCGCTGCCCGGCCCCGCCGGTTCAAGGTCGGTGCGACTGCGCATATTCGGTCAGTGCCCGCAGGTTCGCTTCCGGCGTGCCACGCGGCACCTCGCAGCCGGCCCCGACAACGTACCGCGGGCCCGCCTGACGATGGCATTCCGCGATGGCTGCTGTGACGCTTTCCGGCGTGCCCTCCTTGAGGACCTGCACCGGGTTGATGTTGCCCAACAAAACCTGGTCCGGTCCCATCGCGGCGCGGCCTTCGCTCAGCGGCGACGGGTAGTCCAAGTCCACGATCTCGCAGCCCAGCCGGCCCATGCCCGGCAGAATCCGGCGCGTGTTGCCGCAAATGTGCAGGCGCACCTTCGTGCCCAACGCGTGCAGGCCATCCACCAGTTTCTTTTCGTACGGCCAGACCAATTCCTCGTAGATTTGCGGGCCGACCAGCGACGCCGCCGCGTCCCCCACCCCCATCAAGTCGATGCCGGCCTCGACCTGCGACCGGGCGAAGCGCAGTTCCATCGTCACGACGAATTCGAACAGGTCCCGCACGAACGCCGGGTCGTCGAAGAAATCGGTCATCAGCGTGTTAATGCCGCGCAGGTCGGCCGCCTCGGCGCACGGGCCTTCGACCCAGCCTTCGATGAGCCTGTCGCCGCGCACCCGCTCTTTGAGCAACGCCACGCCTGCCACGCGATCCGTCATGCGTCCGCCGCCGAGCGGATCGGGAATCCGCAGCCGCGCCAACTCGACCTTGTCCGCGAGCCGGGCTTCGGTCTCGACGATTGCGGGCGGTTGGTTCTCGAAGAACTGGACTTTGGCACCGCAATCCGCCGCCTCCCGGCCGGGATCCGAAATGACGGACACGTAATCGAACGCGAACTTTTCCGCCGTGCGCAGTTGGGCTTCGACCAGCACGCGGTGGTTGCGCGCGTAATCGCCGTACTTCCCGCCGATCTGGTCCACGGCGAACATCATGGTGATGGGCATCAGCGGCAGCCGGTCCACGGATTGCCTGGCGAGATGGGCGAGAATGCGTTCGCGTCCGTTCATGGAGTTCATGGTGGCCCCAGCGGACCAGCGCCGGCAAGCCGCGGCGTTGACCGGCGTCAAGTGCGGGTCAGTTCAAAGGCAGGCGGAGCTGCTCCAGCTTTAGCTCGACCAGTCCGCTCACGCCCAGGCCGAGCAACCGCAACGGCCGGTTGACCAGGCGCTCCCGCGCCAACAGCCAGCAGCCGGCAAGCCACGGTTGGGCGGCATTGCCGAAAAACGGTTGTTCGCCTCAATGCCGCAGCCGCCAAACCCCCTTCAAGTCCTGCCCGATCATGCGCAGCAGGCGCACGCGGCTGTCGGGGTCGTCCACCCAACGCACGGGCAGTTCGGCGATCCGCCAGCCCTGTCGCTGCGCCAACACGAGCAGTTCGGTGTCGAAGAAGAAACCGCTGTCTTGTACCGGCGGCAACAACGCTTGCGCGGCGCGACGGGAAATCGCCTTGAACCCGCATTGGG
>JAKCAB010000823.1 GCA_021839785.1 bacterium
ATTGCGCACGTAGGCGCCGAGCGTGCGGACCGGGATGAAGTTCGCTTCGAACTGGCAGTTGGGATTCGACAAAATGCCCGTGATTTCCCCGAGCAATTCCGGCGCGCGCCCCGAGTACGGTCCAAGGTAGAGCCGGCGCATGTCGTAGTCGTTAGCGTGGAGGTTATCCCAGAGCATTGGCTTGCGCCGGAGCACACGCTGCAATTTGCGGATCGAGTCCACCGGCATGATCTCGGAAATGATTTCCGGGCCAGTCCAAAGCACGTCGAGCTGGGGGTCGAGTTGCTCGCCCAGCGTGCGCAAATAAGGCGATTCCGACACCGACGGTCGGGCGAAGGCGCCGCAGTATTCGGTGGGGCAAAACAGCAGGCGGCTTTCGTCCGACCAATTGGCCGTCCATTTCCGCACTTCATTGGCGGCGAATGCCTGCGCGGACGCGGGCGTGCCAAACCGTTGTTTGTCCGCCGGGCTCAGCTCCGGCGAGATGTCGTCGAAAAGGATGGCGAAATGACGCACGCCCAACTCGTGGATTTGCCTCAACTTCGCCTGCAACGCGGCGAGATCGGCGGCCTCGGTGAACCGGATGTCCAGACCGGGCGCGGTGGCGTAGATGAACTGCAGGCCGTGGCGCTGGCAATCGCGGACCAAGTCGCGCAAGGCGGCGAGTTCTTGCGGATCGTAGCGTTCGCGCCAGACGGCGCGGTGCTTGGCGTCGTCCTTCGGCGCGTACATGTAGGCGTTGAGCCCGCCTTCCCGGAGCCAGCCAAAAAGGGTGCGCCGCTGAGCCGGATTCCACGGCCGGCCGTAAAAGCCTTCCACGACGCCGTAAAGACCGTTGTTCGTCACTGTCATGGTGTCCGTTTGCTGAGGTTGCGGCGAACATGCCCGTGACGCCGGCGCAACGCAATCCCGCTTCACCTGTCGCGCCGGACCGCGGCCCTGCCCAGGCTCAGCGCGCGGTGAACAACCGGTGGACAAGCCCGGCCGGCTTAAAACCCGAAAGCTTTTGACGCTCCCGCAACGAGCCGTTAAGCATGGTTGGAAAACGCCGCCCAGTCGCGGCGGTTCCGGATGAGCGTTTCAACGGCATTTTTCGCGCGCGAGCAACTCGACCTGCTCTATGTCTGGGGACAGGCCACCCTGGAGGGCAAGGCGATTATCGTCCTGCTCGTCTTCTTCTCGATCATCGCGTGGTCCATCATGGCCACCAAGGCGGTCGAAATGCGGCGCGCCCGCAAACTGAACGGGTACTTCGACGCCGAGTTCCGCAACCAGAAGGGCGTGCTGGGCATTTTCGACCGGCGTGTCCAGGTGGATGGCTGCCCGCTGTTCGCGGTTTATCGGGCGGGTTGCCAGGAACTCGACAACCGCCTGCGGACACGCGAAGGCGGGCGCAAGCCGCGCGTGTCGCTCACGGCGATGGAGCACACCAAACGGACCCTCGAAAGCGCGGTCGCGCAGCAGGCCTTGAAGCTCGAGTCGGGCTTGATCCTGCTCGCCATTGCGGTGAGCGGCGCGCCGTTCATGGGGTTGCTGGGCACGGTCTGGGGTGTGATGAGCGCCTTTAGCGGCGTGGCCAAGGCCGCGGCGGCGGGCGGGCGCGCGGACCTGACGGCCATGGCCCCCGGCGTGGCCGCCGCTTTGATCACCACCGTCGCCGGCTTGCTCGTGGCGATTCCGTCGATGTTTGGCTACAACTGGCTGGTCCACAACCTGCGCGTCCACACGGTCGAGCTGGACAACTTCGCGCAGGAACTCGTTTCCAAAATGGAGACCGAGTACCTCCAGGAGGAGGACAACGGCTAGGCCGGTCCCGCGCCGACGCCCCCCGCCATGCGCCGCTTCTCCCAACGCAACGCGCTGGTCACGCTGAGCGACATCAACATCACGCCGCTCCTCGACCTCGCGTTCGTGCTGCTCATCATCTTCGTCATCACCACGCCGCTCTTGCAGCAAAGTATCGACCTGCGCCTGCCCCCTGGCGGCAAGGCCGTGCAGCGCGTGGACCGGGAGAACCTCCTCAACGTGGTGGTGGACAAGCAAGGCCGGTACTTCATCGACAAAACGCAGTACTCGATCGACCAGTTGGAGCAACGGCTGGTTGCCGCCTTCAAGGCGAACCCAGAGTTGGTGATCCGCGTCAACGCCGACCGGGACAGCTTGGCACGCTACTTTTATCCGGTCATCGACCGGCTGGTGCGGAACAACATCACCAGAATCTCCCTGGCCACGGAACCGTCTAACCGCAAATGAACCGGCTCCAACGAGAATGCCTGGCGGCGTCGCTGGTTTTCCACACCGGCCTGCTGGTGCTGTTGGTCGTCGGCGCGGGGTTCGCCTCCAACCGAAAACCCGACACGGTCGAAGTTCCGCTCCTCACCTTCATCCCGGACGTGCTCGTCGATGCCCCCATCGTAGGCGGCGGCAATCCACCGAGTCAGCCGCCACAGCCGGCAGCCAACCCGCCACCCGCGGCGCCGCCCGCCGAGGCTCCGCCGCCCAAGCCGGTCGAGCCGCCGAAAAGTGCGAAGACGATCGAGAAGGACGAGGCGCCGCCGAAAATCGTCGAACCGAAGCGCTCGCCCAAGGCTCCTGAACCGGAGGCCGTCGTCACCTCCCCCACCGGCGAGAAGCCGGCGCCCAAGCACAAGATCGCGGTCAACCTCAAGCCGGTCGAAATCTCCGCGACGGAGGCACGGGCCAAGCGTGAGCAAGCCGCCGCCGCGGCCCGCGCCCGCCGGCAGGCCGAAGCGAGACGGCTGGCCGACCTTCAGCGCAGCCGCGTGGAAGGCGTGCTCGGCAGCCTCGAAAACAATCTCTCGAGCGGCACCAGCGTGAGCGTGCCGGGCACGGGCGGCGCCACGTACGCGAGTTACACGAGCTTCGTGGATTTCATCTACCGCCGCGCCTGGGCGCCGCTCAAACCGCGCGAGACCGGCGACCGCAGCGCCTCGGTGATCGCCCGCGTAATCATCGCCCGCGACGGCTCGGTGATCTCCGATACCATCACCAAACGCTCGGGCAACGCCGCGCTGGACAAGTCGGTGCAGGCGGCGCTGGACCGCGTGCGAACGATCGGCCGCCCGTTCCCGGAGGGGGCCACCGACTCGCAGCGCGAATTTGAGATCGAATTCAACCTCGAAAGCCGAGGTGACGAGGGATGAACGGATAAAACATGCGCAGACGAACAGCAGCACTCAGCGGTTGGCTGGCGTTGACGGCACTCCTGCCCGTCGCGTGGACGGCCGAGAAAATCACCATCACCGAATACGCGCAAGCGACGCAGAAGCCGATCCCCATCGCCGTGGTCGGCTACACCGGCGAGGTGGCTAGCGTGCTTAAATTCGATCTGTACGTGGTCGGCTTCGCGCCCGTGGACGAAAGCGCCGCCCAGTACACCTTGCGCGGGAGCAACAGCGGTCAGGTCGAGGGCCGGCTCACCGACAACGTCAGCAAGGCGGTGAAGTTCGGGAAGGCGTACAGCGGCGGCTCGCTCCGCGCCCAGGCCCACGCGCTGGCGGATGACGTGGTCCTGGCGGTCACGGGCAAGAAAGGCATCGCCTCCACGAAGATCGCCTTCAAGGTCACCCGCGGCCAGAACAGCGAAATTTACGTGAGCGACTACGACGGTTACGGCGCGAAGGCGGTCACCCACGACGGGACGGTGGTCGCGGCGCCAAACTGGATGCCCGGCGGGCGCCGGCTGTATTACACCACTTACAAGTTCGGGAACGCCGACATCGTCTGGCACGACCTCGGCACGGGCGAGCGCAAGCTCTTCGCGCGCTACACCG
>JAKCAB010000243.1 GCA_021839785.1 bacterium
GACCAGGTCCTGGCGCGACTCAAGGCCGAGCCCGCGCGGCGGCACCTGCCGGTGATCATGCTCTCCGCGCTGGACGAAATGGATAGCGTGGTCCGGTGCATTTTGATGGGCGCGGAGGATTACCTGGCCAAGCCGTTCAACGCGGTGCTGCTGCGCGCCCGCATCGGCGCGTGCCTCGAGAAAAGCCGCCTGCGCCAACAGGAAGCAGCTTACCTGGCGGCGCTCGAAACCGAGCGGCACAAGTCCGAGTCGCTCTTGTTGAACGTCCTGCCCCGGCCGATCGCGGACCGGTTGAAGCGCGGCGAAACCACGATTGTGGACAGCCTGCCCGAAGTCACCGTGCTGTTCGCGGACTTGGTCGGGTTCACCGCGTTGGCCGCCCAGGTCGAATCGGTCGCGGTGGTGCGGTTGCTCGACGACATTTTCTCGGCGTTCGACGGGTTGGCGGAGGCGCAGGGGCTCGAAAAGATCAAAACCATCGGTGACGCCTACATGGTGGTGGGCGGGCTGCCGACGCCGCGCGCGGACCACGCCGAAGCGGTGGCGGAGGTGGCGCTCAACATGGTCGAGGCGATCGAGCGCAATTTCGCGGCGGTCCGGCCGCCCATCCGCATTCGCGTGGGCATCAGCACCGGTCCGGTGATCGCGGGCATCATCGGCCGGCACAAGTTCAACTACGACCTTTGGGGCGACACCGTGAATACGGCCAGTCGCATGGAAAGCCACGGTCTGCCGGGCCGCATCCAGGTGGCGCCGGCCACCTACGAGCGTTTGCGCGACAAGTACACGTTCGAATGTCGCGGCGAGACCGAGATCAAAGGCAAGGGCCGGATGACCACCTGGTTTTTGACTGGACGGAAATGAGCGTTCGGTCATGCCATGTCGATCGGAGCACCGGTGTCCAACCGGCGGAGGCGCGAAAAATCTGCGGGCCTGGCGCCTGACCTTGACACGGCGTTCGGCCGTCGCGGAAACTCGCCCGCGAAATCCCGGTCGTTTTGCCGGTCCGACGTTGAACCGAGCCTGAGCGCCATCATCATGCATACCGCCTCGCCTGCCACCGCCCCTGGCAAAACCAGCGTTTTTGCGGGTGTCACCTCTTACCACTGGCTGGTCGTCCTGATCGCGTCGGCAGGCTGGCTGTTCGATTGCATGGACCAACGCATCTTCGCGCTGGCCCGCGAACCGGCGTTGCGCGAAGTCCTGGGCCGCGCCGCGTCCGCCACCGATGTCAAGGACTGGGGCGGGCTGGCCACCTCCTCGATGATGATCGGCTGGGCCACCGGCGGCATCATTTTCGGCATGATGAGCGACCGGTGGGGGCGGGTGAAAACGATGGTGGTCACGCTGCTGGTGTATTCCGGCTTCACCGGCCTGTCGGGCCTGGCGCGGTCCGGCTACGACTTCCTGGCCTACCGGTTCCTCGTGGGCTTGGGCGTGGGCGGTATGTTCGGGGCGGCCACGACGCTGGTGGCGGAAAGCGTGCCGGCGGGTTTTCGATCGCTGGCGCTGGGTTCGCTCCAAGCGTTGTCGGCGAGCGGGAACATCATCGGCTCGCTGTTGAGCACGCGCATCCAGCCGGGGCAGGCGGACTTTCTATTCGGGTTCAGCGGCTGGCGCATCATCTTTTTCGTGGGGGTGCTGCCGGCGTTGTTGATCGTCCCCATTATGTTTTTGTTGAAGGAACCGCCGGCCTGGCAGCAGGCGAAAGCGCAAACCCGCGCCGGCGCCGATCCATCGAAACACCTCGGCTCGATCCCCGACTTGTTCCGCCATCCGCGCTGGCGGCGCAACACGCTGGTCGGCGTGTGCCTGGGACTGGCGGGCATGGCCGGGCTGTGGGGCATCGGGTTCTTCTCGCCCGAACTGATCTCGACCGCGTTGCAGGGCGAGCCGCAAAAGGTCGTGGACTTGGTGCGCGGCTACGGGACTGCGTTGCAGGACGTGGGGTCGTTCCTGGGCATGATGGCGTTCACTATGGTGGCGACGTTTTTCGGCCGGCGACCGGCGTTCTTCGGCGCCTTTATTCTGTGCCTGTTCGCCACCATCTTCGTCTTTCGCAATCTGCGCAGCGGCACGGACGCGTATTGGATGCTGCCCATGATGGGGTTCGCGCAATTGTCGGTGTTCGGCGGGTACTCGATTTATTTCCCCGAGCTTTTCCCCACGCGGCTGCGCGGCACCGGGGTGGGTTTTTGCTACAACACCGTGCGCTACCTGGCGGCGGCGTTCCCGCCCGCGCTGATGTACCTCAACCGGACGCTGTCCGACCACGGCGTGGCCGAACCGTTCCGGACCGCGGCCACGATCCTGTCCTTCATCTTTGTGCTCGGCTTGGTGGCCCTGATCTGGGCGCCGGAAACCAAGGGCCAGCCGTTGCCGGAAGACTGATCCGCCTCCGCTGGCCGATCGTTTCCGCCAATTCAAATTCGCCGGCTACGCGGCGTCGTCGGGCAGGCCGCGGCCCTTGGTCTCCGGCGCGAACGGCAGCGCCGCCAAACCAATCAAGAATACCACGCACAGCGAGATGCCCGCGTACCGCAGCGGCAACAGACCCGGCAGGTGTCCGAACACCTTGCTGGTCAGCAAACCCAAAGTGAGCGGTCCCAGCGCGGCCAGAAAGCGGCCGACGTTGTAGCAGAACGAAACACCGGTGCTGCGCAACCGGGTCGGGAACAGCTCGGGCAGGTAAATCGCGTAACCGGCGAACAGCCCGAACTGCCCGAAACTCATCAGCGGCACGAGCCAGAAGATGTCCGCGCGCGTGCGGATGAAGGCAAAGCCCAGCGCGGTGCTGACCAGCGCCAGCCCGAACGCCAGGCCGAACGACGCGCGCCGGCCGATCCGTTCGTTCAGCACGCTGAAGGTCCACATCCCGGCGAACGCGCCCACGTTGATCAAGATGCTGGCGATGCCAGCCCAAAGGTTGAGCCGGCCAGCCAGCACCGCGGGTTCCGGGTTTTCAGCGGCGAACGCCTGGAGCAACACCGCGCGGATCAGGTCGATGCTGAAAAACAGGATGCCCCACAAACCCACCACGCCCGCGAACGCCAGTAGAAAGCCAACCACCGCGTGCCGGCGCCAACGCGCGTTTCCGAAAAGTTCCGCGTAAGACCCCGGCCGGTGCTGGGGCGTGCCGGTGGCCACCGCCTGTTGCCAGCGCTCCGGTTCCTTGAGTCGTCGGCGGATGAAGACGGTGAGCAAGGCCGGCACCGCGCCGATCAAAAACATCAGCCGCCACACGTCCAGCTTGCCCATCTGGCCGCTTTGTTCGAGCCAGCCCAGCCCCATCGCGATCAGGGCGGCGGTCACATTGCCGACCGTGGACAGCGTTTGCAGCAGCCCCAGCGCCTGCGGCCGGGCGCGCTCCGGCATGGTTTCCGCCACCAAGGCCACGCCCACCGCCCACTCGCCGCCCACGCCGAGACCGGTGAGAAACCGGTACAGCGCAAAGTCCCCAAAGCCGGTGGCCAGCGCGCTCAGCCCGGTGCACAGCGAGTAAAGCAGGATCGTGAGCACCATGGTCCGCGCGCGGCCGATGCGGTCGCCGAGGATGCCGAATCCCAGGCCGCCCGCGGCCCAGCCGGCCAGGAAGATCGACGTGGCGTAACCGCCGTACTCGGTCACCACGCGCATGTCGGCGGTGGCCAACAGATCCTTCATCGCGGGCACGCGGGCGATGTTGAAGAGTTGCTGGTCCAGGCAATCGAACAGCCAGCCGAGGGCCGCCACCGCGAGCACGAACCAATGATACCGGCTCAGCCCGCGCCACCAGGGCGGGCCACCGCGAAC
>JAKCAB010000481.1 GCA_021839785.1 bacterium
CGAAGGCATCGCGCGCATCCGCTTCACCTCGCCGCACCCGAAGGGCTACGGCTATGACCTGGTGGCGGCTTACGGCCGGCTGCCGAAGCTCTGCGAGAGCGCGCACATTCCGGTGCAAAGCGGCAGCGATGCGGTGCTCAAGCGCATGCACCGCGGCTACACGCGCGAGCGCTTCCTGGACATCGTGGCCAAACTGCGCGCCGTGCAGCCCGGCATCGGTGTGACCACCGACCTGATCGTCGGTTTTCCAGGCGAGACCGAAACGGAGTTCGGCGAAACGTTGGACCTGGTCCGGCAGGCGGCGTTCGACAATGCCTTTGTTTTCAAATACTCGCCGCGCAAGGACACGCCAGCCGCGACGATGCCCGATCAGGCGCCGACCGAGGTGCGTGAAGAACGGCTGGCGCGCTTGCTCCGGCTCGTGAACGAAAGCGCGGCGCGGCGGCTGGAACAGATGGTCGGGCGCCGGGTGCAGGTGCTCGTCACGGGACCCAGCCGCAAAAACCCAGCGCGGCTGGAAGGTCGCACGCGCTGCCACAAGATCGTGGTGTTCGAAGGCGCGCCGCGGCATATCGGCCAGTTGCTCGACGTGCGCATCACCCGGGCCACGAGCACCACGCTTTACGGCGATCCCGCCATTCTGAATCTGGATTGAATCGATGAACGCCTCTCTGCTTGTGACCCTGCTCGGGTTGGGCTTTGCCCTCCCGCAAATCTACGGGCTGGTGCAACCGGCCAAATTTGCCACCGCGCTGCGGAAGTTTCCCCGCTCCGAAATCTGGGGCTTCATCTTGATGCCGCTGGGAACGGTCTGGTTTCTGTACAACCTCAAGCAGGATCAAATCGCCGATTTCGCCGCGTTCAAGCCGATCATGTTCATCGGCTTTTCGATCGTGGGGTTCGGGGCGTGCGTCTTCGTGCGGGACTTCCTCGCGGTGCGCGGCTTGACGGTGGTGGTGCTTTTGCTGGCGCATCTCATCCTGAACACGATTCGCTGGGTGGACACGAGCTGGCGGCTGGTGGTGACGACCTGGGCCTATCTCTGGGTGGTCGCCGCCATCTGGTTCGCGATTTCACCGTGGCGGCTGCGTGACTTCATCGGCTGGCTCACCGCGAGCGAACGGCGCACCCGCATCGGCTGCGCGGGGCGGATGATCTTCGGCCTGCTCGTGGCGGTCATCGGCATGACCGCGATCCGCGCGGCGGAATAGGCAATGCGCGCCCAGCCGCGCCAACCGAAGGCGATTTCATGCCTGACCCGCGCGGACAAATCCTGGTGATCCGGGGCGGCGCCATCGGCGACTTCATTCTCACCCTGCCGGTGCTCGGCGCGTTGCGGGCGCAATTCCCGTCGGCGCACCTCACGGTTCTGGGTTACCCGCACATTGCCGGGCTGGCGGTGCTGGGCGGGCTGGCGGACGCCGTCAAACCCATCGAGGCGCGCGGTCTCGCGGCCTGTTTCAACGCGCGCGCCGAAGTGCCGACGGAGTGGGCGGAGTTCTTCGCGGGATTCGCCGTCATCCTGAGCTACCTGTACGACCCGGACTCGGTCTTCGAGCAACACGTCCGGCGTTGCACGTCGGCGGTGTTCATCGCCGGTCCACACCGGCCAACGGAAGCCGGTGGCGTCCACGCCTGCGAAACCTTTCTCAAGCCGCTCGAGCGTCTCGCGATCTTCGATGCCGACCCGGTGCCGCGCCTGGCGCCGAAATCCGATGCCAGCAGTGGTCCTCGCGGGCGCCTGAAGCTGGCGGTGCATCCCGGCAGCGGCAGCGAGCGGAAGAACTGGCCCGAGGCGAATTGGGGCGAGTTGCTCCGCCGGTTGGCCGCGCGAACGGCGGCGGATCTTTTGCTGGTTGGGGGCGAGGCGGAAGGCGAGCGACTGGCGCGGCTGACCCGCGTTTGGCCGGCGGATCGCTTGACGGCTGCGCGGAGTTTGCCGTTGACGGAGCTCGCACTGCGGCTGGCGGGTTGCGAAGTTTTCGCCGGCCACGACTCGGGCGTCACTCACCTGGCAGCGGCGCTGGGATTGCGCGGACTCGCCTTGTGGGGCGATACCGACCCGGCCGTCTGGCGCCCGCGCGGCGAGAAGATGCGCCGGTTGCACGCGCCGGAAGGATTGGCGGCACTGACCGTGGACCGCGTCGAAACCGAGCTACTCAATCTCCTCGCCGGCGCAGAAAGTTCGCAGCCGTTCGAGCGTTCCGTCGGCTGATGCGCGGACCAGGCAGAAGTCGGTCGGTTGCCCGACGGCCAGCCCGGTCGGCAGCCCCAGCCAGCGCGCCGGCCCAACCGACATTCGCTCCCACGTTTCCAGCCATGACACGCCCAGCATGTCGGCGGCGTTAAAAACCGCCTCGACCGGGGTCAACGCGGACCCGGCGAAATTGGTCTGACCAGGCTGGCGCACGATCCGGTCATCGCCCACGTCCATTTCCAGCGCGCCCAACCGGTAGCGACCGGGCGGCGCGCTGGCGGCGGACATGGCGTCGGTGGTGTAGATGATCTTGTTGCTCGGCAGCAGCCGGTGCACCAGGCGGAACAGGGCAGGGGAGACGTGCCGGGTGTCGGCGATCAGGCTTACGGTCAGGCCGGGCGTGTCGAACACCCGCCACAGGATGTTGTCGTGGCGATCGAGCAGTTGCGGGCAGGCGTTGGCGAGGTGGGTAAAACCGGTGGCTCCGGCGGCCACAGCCGCGCGCAGCGTCGCGGCACTCGCGTTCGTGTGGCCGAGGCTGACTTTCATCCCGAGCGACGTAGCGAGCGCGATGGCGGGGATCGCTCCCTCGCGTCCCGGAGCCAGGGTGAGAAGCAGCAAGTCCTCGCCCGCCGCCTCGCGCAGCGCGTGGATGTGTTCCGGCGTCGGATCGAGCATCAGCGCCGAATCGTGCGCGCCGTGAAAGCCCGGTTCGCTGGACAGGAACGGCCCTTCGATGTGCCAGCCCACGATGGCCGAGCGCAGTTCCGCCGAAGCCTGGCGAAGTTGGCGCAGGCGCCGCAGCTTGCCGAGCATGGCCTCCCAGCGGTCGGTGATCAAAGCGGGCAGGAAGCGCGTGCAACCCGTGCGCCGCAAGCCGCGAACAGCGCGGAGCAATTGGTCCTCGCTGAGGTCCGCGGCCTGAAAATCCACGCCCGCGTAGCCGTTGACCTGGACATCGAGCAGCGGAGGCAACAGCCAGTCGTCGGCGGGCGTGTTCGGATCAGCGGCTTCAACGCGGGCGACCCGCCCGGCTTTGACGGTCCAACGTCGCGGGCTGGGCTTGCCAGGGGATCGGGCCGTGAAAATGCGCTCCGCCATCGCTGCCTCCAACTTTCTTCTCAGACGCTGAGCACACGGCGAAGCAGCGTTGCCGCGTCGCGCTGGATGTCACGCAGATGGGCTTCGCTGAGGAAGCTTTCCGCGTAGAGCTTGTAAAGATTCTCGGTGCCGCTGGGCCGGGCCGCGAACCAGCCGTTGGCGGTGGTGACTTTGAGACCGCCAATCGGCTCGTTGTTGCCGGGTGCGTTTACCAGTTTGCCCGTGATGGGTTCGCCAGCCAGTTCCCGCGCTTCGACGGCGGCGGGCGTGAGCTTTTTGAAGGCCGCCTTTTCCGCGGGCGAGCAGGGGGTGTCGATGCGCTGGTAGTGCGGCACGCCATAATTGGCGGTGAGCTTCCGGTATTCACCGGCGGCGCCAGTTTCCGTTTTGGCTGAAATTTCTGCCGCGAGCAGGCCGAGGAGCAGGCCATCCTTTTCCGTCACCCAAGTGGAACCATCGTGCCGGAGAAAACAGGCGCCGGCGCTTTCTTCGCC
>JAKCAB010000190.1 GCA_021839785.1 bacterium
CAAAGGCACGCTCACCGCGCCGCAGGCGGCCGAGGCCATCGCCGCCGGCTGGCGCCGCGCCTGGCCGCAAGACACCTGCGACCTCCTGCCCATCAGCGATGGCGGCGACGGTTTCGGCGAACTGCTCGGGCGGCATTGGGGCGCCGAGGAACACCAGGTCGAGACAGTCGATGCCGCGCACAGGCCGATCTCCGCGAGTTGGTGGTGGGTGCCGGCAAGCCGAACCGCGATCATCGAATCCGCGCGGGTGATCGGGCTGGCGATGCTGCCGCCCGGCAAGTTTCATCCGTTCGCGCTCGACACGTTCGGCCTGGCTGCGGTGTTGCGCGCCGCGGCGGCGACAAAGCCGGCCGCCACCCTCGTCGGCATTGGCGGCAGCGCGACCAACGACGCCGGCTTTGGCCTGGCGCGGGGCCTGGGCTGGAAGTTTCTGGACGAAGCCGGCCGCCCCATCGAGCGCTGGCCCGACTTGGTACGCCTACGCCGGATTGTGGGTTTCTCCCTTCCGGGTTTTCTGCGCAACCTGCTCATCGCGGTCGATGTGAAGAACCGCCTGCTCGGACCACGCGGGGCGACGCGCGTTTACGGCCCGCAAAAAGGGATGCGCCCGGAAGACCTGCGGCCGGCCGAGCGTGCGCTCAGGCGTTTGGTGGCTGTGCTGAACCAGACCCGCGAACTCGCGGGGGCGATCGCTGCCTGTGCAGGCGCGGGTGCCGCGGGCGGGTTGGGCTTCGGCCTGAGCGTTTTTGTGGGCGGCGCGCTCGAACCGGGATTCGAGCTGTTCGCGCAGGAAACACAGTTTGCTGAACACGTTCACGCCGCGGCGGTGGTCGTGACCGGCGAAGGCGCAATCGACGAAACCACCATCCGCATGGGCAAAGGCGTGGGCCAGGTGGCTCGCTTCTGCCGACGTGCCGGCAAACCTTGCCTTGGCCTGGCCGGCTCGCTGAATCTCGCCGTGGGCGGTACCGGCAAGTTCACGGAGCTGGCTGGAATCGTGCCCGGCCTGGCGCCGCTCGAAGCGGCGAAGACCAACGCCGCGCGGTGGCTTCAAGAACTCGCGTTCCGCGTCGCCGCCGCCTGGCTGCCGAAATAGCGGTGCGGGGTTGTGACCGCCGTGAGCGACGCCCTTGCCATTGCCTCCGGTCCCGCGCCGATGCCGGCTTATCGCGGACGGTTGGCGCCTTCGCCGACCGGTTACCTGCACCTCGGCCACGCGCGCACCTTTTGGGTCGCCCAGGAGCGGGCCCGCGCGACCGGGGGTGTGTTGGTGCTCCGCAACGAGGATTTGGACCGCGCCCGCTGCCAGCCGGAGTTCGCCACGGCGATGCTTGAAGACTTGCGCTGGTTCGGGTTCGCGTGGCAGGAAGGCCCGGACATGGGCGGCCCGTTCGCGCCGTACGCGCAAAGCGAGCGGCTGCCGCTTTACCGTGCGGCCTTCGAGCGGCTGCGTGCCGGCGGCTTCGTCTATCCCTGCACCTGCTCGCGCAAAGACATCTTGAACGCGCTGTCCGCTCCGCACGCTGGCGACGACGAACCGATCTATCCGGGAACCTGCCGGCCGCGCTTGTCACCGCCCGCGGGTCGGGCCTGCTCGTGGCGGTTCCGGGTGCCAGAAGGCGAAGCCATCGCGTTCATCGACGGGCAATTCGGACCGCAGGAGTTCGTAGCCGGGCGCGACCTTGGCGATTTCGTGGTCTGGCGGCACGACGATTTGCCCGCGTACCAACTGGCCTGCGTCGTGGACGATGCCGCGATGCGGATCACCGAGGTGGTGCGCGGCGCGGATTTGCTGGTTTCCACGGCGCGCCAAGGGCTGTTGTATCGTGCGCTGGGCTGGGCGCCGCCGGCATTTTTCCACTGCCCGCTGCTCACCGATGATCGCGGCCAGCGCCTGGCCAAGCGCCACGACGCCTTGAGCCTGCGCGCGCTGCAACGCGGCGGCTCGCAGCCGCACGACCTGCGGGCGACTTGGGCAACCAATGTTCCTTCAGCGCCGGGTGAGTTCTTTCAGCAAAAGCCTTGACGCTGCGAGGGGCGTGCGCCACTTTTCGGTCGATTTGACCGCCATACCCTCTTGCCCGTTGACGGGTAAGACCGGCTGACCGCTGTAATTCAAAGTCCAACTGCATCCGGCGCTCCACCGATTCGAGGCCTTGATGCGGGACGGAGTTTCGCCTGAAGCCGGACGGGCCTGGCCAACGTGAAAGACAATTTGACCGGTAACCGCATGAGTTCTATGGGTGGCATCGCCGGGGTGCCGCGGCCACGAAGCATTTCCAACGCTCCGAAGAAAACGGTGGTTGCCAAGCGATAACCTAAAACCGATTCCGATCATGCCACGTCCCAAGACCGTCAAACCCGCCGCCGGAGCGCCTCGCAGACGAACGAGACCCGCTGCCGCACCGTCGCAGATGCCCCTGGCCGCACGGCCGGACGAGCCGCGTTCCCGGCCGGTGCCAGAAGCCGTCGCTGCGAAAGAACGCTATCTCGAGCCGGAGATCGAAATGCCGCCGCCGCCGGTTCCGCGTCCGCCGCGCCGGATCCCCGAAGGCCTGCCGGTCGAGTCTGAGGAGGAAGCTCCGCCCGCCCCCAAGCCCGCGGCGCCGTTGCCGCCCGGCCAGACCATCAACATCGCCCGACTCCAGGCCCTTTCGATCGCGGAGTTGAGCCAGATGGCGAAGGACTGGAACATCGAGAACTTCGGCACGCTCAAAAAGCACGAAGTCATTTTCGAAATCCTGAAAAAGAACGCCGAGCGCAATGGCATCCTGTTCGCCGAAGGCGTGCTCGAGATTCTGCCCGAGGGCTTCGGCTTCCTCCGCTCGCAGAGCTTCAACTACCTCCCTTGCCCGGAGGATGTCTATGTTTCGCCCTCGCAAATCCGGCGATTCAACCTCCAGACGGGCGACCTGGTCGCCGGGCAAATCCGGCCGCCGAAGGAAAAGGAGAAGTTCTTCGCCTTGCTCAAGATCGAGGCGGTGGACAAGGAAGATCCGGAGAAGGCGAAGGACAAAACGCATTTCGAGAACCTCACGCCGCTGTTTCCCAACAAGCGTTTGATCCTCGAGACCGCGGCCGAAGAGTTGTCCACCCGCGTGCTCGACCTCGTCTGCCCGATCGGCAAAGGCACGCGCGGGTTGATCGTGGCGCCGCCGCGCACCGGCAAGACCGTGTTGATGCAGAAGCTCGCCAACGCCGTGCTCAAGAACAACCCGGAGGTCTATCTGATCATCCTGTTGATCGACGAGCGCCCCGAGGAAGTCACGGATATGGAGCGCTCCTGCAAAGGCGCCGAGGTGGTCAGTTCCACGTTCGACGAACCGCCGGAACGCCACGTCCAGGTGGCCGAGATGGTGATCGAGAAAGCCAAGCGCATGATCGAGCACAAGCGCGACGTGATGATCCTGCTCGACTCGATCACCCGCCTCGCGCGCGCTTACAACACCGTCCAGCCGCACTCCGGCAAAATCCTGTCGGGTGGGGTGGATGCCAACGCGTTGCACAAGCCCAAGCGCTTCTTCGGCGCCGCCCGCAACATCGAGGAAGGCGGCTCGCTCACCATCATGGCCACGGCGCTGGTGGACACCGGCAGCCGCATGGACGAAGTCATCTTCGAAGAGTTCAAAGGCACGGGCAACATGGAGGTCCACCTCGACCGCGCGTTGGTGGACCGGCGTATTTTCCCGTCGATCAACATCGAGCGTTCCGGCACCCGCAAGGAGGAGTTGCTCTATCATCCGGACGAGTACACCAAGATCGTCGTGCTGCGACGCGCGCTCACGGGGG
>JAKCAB010000036.1 GCA_021839785.1 bacterium
CGTGATCAAGTCCCGCACCGGGTCGGCGGTGCTTTCGGCTTGGGCCAGCTTGGGCGCGGGGGCCGGCGCGGGCGCAGCCTCTTCGGGCGAAACATCGGCCCGCCCCGGCAAAACCCAGGCGGCCAGGCCGAAAGCGAGGGCAACAGTGGCAACCAGCCGTCGCGAATCCCGCACGGCCCCTTTGGCTTGAATGGAAGACAAGTTCACAGATTCACCGCCGGCCTCGCGGCCAGCGTGCCGGTAAGATAACGGCTGAAAACACTTCGGCAAGCCCAACGCGCACGACCGTCTCAAGTTGGCCGCCACCGCCGCCAGCAAGGTCGCGCCCACAGCATTGGCACCGGCCCCACTTTGTGCGATCATCCTGTGCATGAAGCCCTCCCTGAACCCGTGGCTCGTGAACCCGGACGAGTACCCGGCCGACGGCTATTCCAGCGACCAGTTGGAATTCCTGCTCGCCTACGCCGTCCTGGCGCCCTCGAACTACAACACCCAGCCGTGGCTTTTCCGGATCAACGCCGCCGACGTCGAAGTCCACGCCGACCGCCGCCGCGCCATCCGGGTGATCGACCCGTACGACCGCGAATTGACGCTCAGTTGCGGCGCCGCGCTTTTCAACCTGCGCACGGCCGCCGAGTATTTCGGACACCGCTACGAAGTCGAGTTGCTGCCCGACGCCGGAAACGCGAACCTTTTGGCGCGCTTTCGCCTCGGGCTGAAAGCCGAGACTGGCGCGGAGGACATCCTTCTCTTCCACGCCATCACCCAGCGCCGCACGAACCGCCAGCCTTTCCAACCCGACCCGCTGCCGGCCGAACTCCGCGAGGAACTCACGCAAGCCGCGGCCGCCGAAGGCGCGTGGCTGAAATTCATCGACGGCGAGGACGCGCGGGCGAACGTCGCGGACCTCGTTGCCGAAGCCGACCGGCGCCAATGGGCCGACAAGCATTTCCGGCAGGAACTCGCGAACTGGGTGCGAACCAAGCCGGAGACCGCGCCCGACGGCATTACGGCGCACGATCACGGCGTCAAGGATTGGCTGGCTTTCGCCGGGCCGGCGCTGATCCGCACCTTCGACCGTGGCGGTGGAGAAGCCGCTCGCGACCGCGAGATCGCCGCGCATTCCCCCACCCTGGCGGTTCTCGGAACCGAGAAAGAAGACTGGCCCGCCTGGCTCGCGGCCGGGCAGGCGCTGCAACACGTTTTGCTCGCAGCCAGGGCCCAAAACGTTTGGGCCTCGTTTCTGTGCCAGCCCATCGAAGTCCCCGAGTTGCGCGGGCAACTCACGGAAACGCTCGGGCTGAGCGGCTATCCGCACGTGCTGCTCCGCCTCGGCTTCGGTCCCGAAGTGCCGCCTACGCCGCGACGATCTCCGCGCGCGATGCTGATTCATCACACCGACCAGAGCCACGCCTGACGGGGAAGATATTCCCGCGGCGGTGCCTTGGCGAACCGACCGGGGCAAGCTTGCGCGGACGCGCCCGCCCGCTACGCTGATTCCCAGCAAAGGCAACCGGCCTGCGCCGTTTGGAAAATCGCTCCGAAACCATGGAAACACACAAGTTGGCGGGCCTCCCGGCACCGGCAGACATGCTGATCGATGTCAGCAAACTCACCCGCGATTACTACGAGCGAAAGCCCGACCTGGCTGACCCGACCCAACTCGTGAGCTTTGGCACCAGCGGCCATCGCGGAACTTCGTCAAACGGCACGTTCACCGAAGCTCACATCCTGGCGATCGCCCAGGCCATTTGCGATTACCGCCGCGCGCACGGGCCGTCCGGTCCGCTGTTCATGGCCAAGGACACGCACGCTTTGTCTGCCGTCGCTGAGCGCACGGTGCTCGAAGTGCTGGCCGCCAACGACGTCGAGGTCTTCCTTCAGAGCAACGATGGCTTCACCCCAACCCCGGCGCTTTCCTTCGCGATTCTCGAGTACAACCGCGGCCGCCAGGACGGTCTCGCCGACGGCATCGGCATCACGCCTTCGCACAACCCGCCCGCCGACGGCGGCTTGAAGTACAACCCGCCCAACGGCGGGCCGGCGGACACCAAAGTCACCGCCTGGATTCAGCATCGCGCCAACCAGTTGCTTCATCCCGGCAGCCACGGCTTGCAACGCGCGCCTTATGGGACGGCCGTTCGCGCCACGACCACCCACCATCACGATTTCGTCCGAACTTACGTCGAAAGCCTCGCGTCCGTCATCGACCTGGAGGCGATCCGCGGGGCCGGTGTAAAGATCGGGGTGGATCCGCTGGGCGGCGCGTCGGTGGGCTACTGGGAGCCGATCAAAGAGCGTTACGGGCTGGACCTGACCGTCGTCAACCCGCAGGTCGATCCGACGTTTCGCTTCATGACCGTGGACCACGACGGGAAGATTCGAATGGACTGTTCGAGTCCGTACGCGATGGCGAGCCTGGTGAAGTTGAAAGACCGGTTCGACGTCGCTTTCGGCTGCGACCCGGACGCTGACCGCCACGGCATCGTCACCCCCTCGGCCGGTTTGCTGAACCCGAACCACTACCTCGCCGTTGCGATCGATTATCTGCTGCGAAACCGCCTGCACTGGAGCGCGGGTTCCGCGGTCGGCAAGACCGTTGTCAGCAGCAGCCTGATTGACCGTGTGGTGAGCGGGCTGGGCCGCCGGCTCGCGGAAGTCCCGGTGGGTTTCAAGTATTTCGTGAACGGCCTCGCTTACGGATCGTTCTGCTTCGGCGGCGAGGAAAGCGCCGGCGCCTGTTTCCTCCGGCACGACGGTTCGACGTGGGTGACGGAAAAGGATGGCCTCCTCCTCGGCCTGCTCGCGGCGGAAATTTCGGCTAAAACTGAGAACGGCACAGCCGGGGAGTACCAGAGGCTCACCGCGAAGTATGGCGTCCCCCATTACCAACGCATCGACACCCCTTGCAGCCCCGAGGAAAAGGCGGCTTTCAAGAAGCTCACGCCCGCGGCCGTCAAAGCACTGGAACTCGCCGGCGAGCCGATCACCGGCAAGCTGGTGAACGCCCCCGGCAACAACGAGCCGATCGGCGGTCTCAAAGTCACCACCGCCAACGGCTGGTTCGCGGCCCGGCCCAGCGGCACCGAGAATCTGTACAAGCTCTACGCGGAAAGCTTCCTCAGCGAGGCCCATCTGCGTGCCATCCAGCGTGACGCGGCAACGCTGCTTCGCCGGGTGCTCAGCGTCTGAGATGAAAGCCGGAGGCGGACATGGCAGAGCGCATCTTCACAGCCCGATCGCCCGGTAAGCACGGCCCGCTGCGTTGGACCGTTGACGCCGGCGTGGTCACCCGCGTTGAGCCTGCCGATCCGACCACACCCGCCAACGACTGGCTGTTGCCCCCGCTGCTCGATGTCCAGGTCAATGGCTTCGCGGGCGTGGATTTTCAGGCCCCAGACCTCAGCGAGGACCAACTACTCCGTGCAGTTCGCGGCCTGCGGCGGGCCGGTTGCACGCGCTTTTTGCCCGCCTTGATCACCGACCGCTGGGAGGCAATGCTCGGCAAGCTGCGGCGCCTGCGCCAACTTCGCCAGGCTTCGGCGGAACTGCGCTCGGCCATCGTCGGCTGGCATATCGAAGGGCCGTTTCTGTCCAGCGAACCAGGCTTTCACGGCGCCCACGATCCGGCGCTGATGCTCGATCCGACGCCGGAACACATCCACGCTCTGCACGCGGCGGCAGGCGAAGACTTGACGCTTCTCACCCTGGCTCCGGGACGCGAGGGAGCGATCCCCGCCATCGCGCTCGCCACGTCGCTCGGGATGAAGGTCAGCCTCGGCCACACG
>JAKCAB010000827.1 GCA_021839785.1 bacterium
ACGCGTCGGCGCGGGTTGGACTCTCACCCCCATGAGAGACACGACGCTGGGCGCCTATTACAACGCTCTCTTTGCACCCCAGTCGGATGCCCCCCGTACTCTTAATGCCTCGCGGTTCACCGGCGACGGCAACTTCCGCGGCCACTACCTGCAACTGGTTCTCAAACACCAATTCAGCAAACAGATCAACGCCCACCTCTGGGGTGGGTGGACCTGGCAGGGTGACTACTACAGCCAACGCGACCTGCAGAGCTTCCTCCGCGCGGAAGTTCAATTCACGTTCTGAATCGCCGGCTCGGTTAGGCGGCCTGGTCCGCGGTCGCAGCGCGCGGCGGTTGCGCCGGGCCGTCAGGCGCGATGGCTTGCAGCTTGGCCACCACGCCGGGCAGCTTGGCGAGCAGGTAATCCACGTCCGCCTCGCGGATGACCCGGCCGAGGCTGAACCGGATGCTGCCGCGCGCCTGCGCCGCGCTGAGGCCCATCGCCGTGAGCACATGCGAGGGTTCCAGCGATCCGGTCGTGCACGCGGAGCCGCCGGCCGCGCAAATGCCCAACTGGTCGAGCAGCATCAGCATGGCCTCCGCTTCGACCGCCGGGAACGCCAGGTTGGCGGTGTTGGGCAGGCGCGGTTCCTGCGCGCCGTTGCGGGCAGATTGGGGAATTGCGGCCAGAACGCGGGCTTCGAGCCGGTCGCGCAGCGCGCGCACCCGCCGGTTCTCCTCGTCAAAATGGGCCAGCGCCAGTTCCGCCGCCCGGCCGAAGCCCACGATGTAAGGCACGTTCTCGGTGCCGCCGCGCCGGCCGCGCTCCTGGTGGCCCCCGACCAGGTACGGCACAAAGCGCGTCCGCCGTCGCACGTACAATCCGCCAACGCCTTTCGGGGCATGCAGCTTGTGGCCACTCAGCGACAGGAAATCCACCGCCGCCGCCTGGACATTCACTGGAACCTTGCCCGCCGCTTGCACGGCGTCGGTGTGGCAGAGCACGCCTTTGCTCCGGCAAATCGCCGCCACCTCCGCGATCGGGAACAGCACGCCGGTTTCGTTGTTGGCCCACATCACCGACACCAGCGCGGTGTCCGGTCGGATCGCCTGTTCGAGCTGGTAGAGGTCGAGTTGGCCGTTCGGGTCAACCGGCAGGGTGGTCACCTCGAAGCCCCGACGGCGCAGAGCTTCAGCGAACTTGAGATTCGCGGAATGCTCGACGGCCGTCGTCACGACGTGGCGCTTATCCGGCTGGGCCATCAACGCGCTGTTCCAGGCCGTGTTGTGACTTTCGGTGCCGCAACTCGTGAACAGAATCTCCCGCGGCTCCGCGCCGATCAGCGCCGCGACCTGTGCGCGGGCGGTCTCGAGGTGGCGCGCGACGTCGCGACCGAAGGCGTACGCGCTCGAGGGGTTGCCCCAATGCTTCCGGAAGAAGGGCAGCATGGCGTCCACGACTTCCGGCGCGACCGAGGTCGTGGCATTATGATCGAAATAGCAAAAGCGGCGCTCGTTCATGCTTTCCGTCCGCGACCAGCTTGGCCGCGAGGCTCAAGCGAACAGTATGGCGTGGGCGGTCGCGCGCAAGGCGGGACGCCGGTGCACTCGGGCGAAGCTCCGGCCGAGCCCGGCAATCCCCACCGCCAAGACGCAGAGGCACGGAGGTTGGATTTGGAACCCAGGAAAACCGGAAACCAAAGTCAGTGCTCCGGCCGAGCCGATGCAGAAGGAAAAAGCCAAGGCTCCGCGGGAGCGTCGCTCTACCGGCTCCAGGTAGGGCGGGCAGTCCTCTGCCCGCCGCCAATCAAGGAGGCTTTTGACGGCGCGCCGCTTTCCCAAGCGGCTAAAACCCGAATTCCGAAGTTGGGGAGCACGCCCGCCCTCGGGTGTGGCTGGACGCGCCTCGCGTCCAGCGCCTTGGGCACACTCAGTCCAGGCGGTGGCCGCACGGGTTCCGGCGCGAGCCATTTTCGGCGAGGGCGCCGAAAACCCCATGCGGGGCGCGTACGCTCCCCAACTCAACTTCGGTTTTCAGCTTAAACCGTCGGGCAGCGTCCAAGCCGTTGCGATGCCATTCGCCGTTTAGTGCTGACGTGTTAACGCGCGGGCGGCGGTGGCGTAACGAGTCGTTGGTGGCGTTTGACGAAATACCGGACCGCCAGCACCGAAACGACCAGCACAAGCAAGCCCACCACGCCCAGCCGGATGTAGCCCGTGGCCGAGTGTTGGAGCAGTCCGGCCCCCAGAAGCACCAACGGCAGCGCCTGTGGAATCATGCCGATCACCGTGCCGGCCAGATAAACCCGCTTGCGGACTTGCGAGACGGCCAGTCCCAGATTGACCACCAGGCCCGGCAACGGCAGCAGGCGGGCCACGATCACCCCGACCAGACCCGGATCGTGCGCGAGAAAGGCCAGCCCCGGCGGCCAGGGCACATCCAGGCCGTCCCGTTTTCGGCCGCGAACCAGCAGGAACGCCGCATGGTAGCCGGCCAGGCTGCTGACCAGGCTCACCAGCAAACCGAGCCAGGCGCCGAACAACGCACCGGCGATCGGACAGAAGATCAATCGCGGCACGCCCAGAAACACCAAGACCGCCGCGCCACCCGTGAAGCTCAACACGCCCAGCCATCCCGCCTGCCGCACCCAATCCGCCACCTCACCCGCGGGTTCCAGCCAGTCCTTTAGCGCGGTGAACCGGTAAGCCAAACCGCCGAGCACGCCGAGGATCAGCAGGCACACGGCCTTTACCAGGATTTTGCGCGCTTCGATCGCAGGCAGCGCCTGGGGCGGCGACGCGGGGTCGGGTCCCGGACCGGCGGCGCTCATGATGGGCGCGTCCCGACGCCGTCGGTTTCCGGCAAAAGCCGGTCGGCGGGCACGGCGCGGGCGGCGTACCAGCGCATGGCGAAGCAATCGCGGAGGCCGCGCCAGAGCCGGTTGCGCGTGCCGTATTTCGTCACGCCTTGCGTGCGCGGGCGATGGTTCACCGGCAGTTCCGCCACGCGGTAGCCCTGGCGGCGCAGGATGGTGGGGATGAACCGGTGCAGGCCGTTGAAGACCGGCAATTCGCGGAGCGCCTCGCGGCGCAGGGCGCGGAAGGTGCAGCCCGCGTCCGTGATCCGGTCGCCGGTCACCCAGTTGCGGTACGCGTTTGCAATGCGCGAAGAAATGCGGCGCGTGGCGTTGTCCAGCCGGCGGCGGCGGACGCCGGTCACGCACGCGATGCCCGGCGTGAGCGCTGCCAGCAAAGCGGGGATGTCGTGCGGATCGTTCTGACCGTCGGCGTCCATCGTGATCACCACCTGGCCGCGCGCATGGGCGAAACCGGTCGCATACGCCGCGCTTTGGCCCGCGTTGACGCGATGGCGGAGCAGGTGCATCTCCGGGTATTTCGGCTGCCATTCCCGCAGCACGGCCACGCTCCGATCCGTGCTGGCATCGTCCACGCAGAGCACCTCGAAGGGCCGCCCGGTCGGCCGCAGCACCTCGGCAAACTCGGCGAGCAACGCCGCGAGGTTGCCTTCTTCGTTGAAGACAGGCAGGACGATGCTGATTTCAGGTACGACGGCACTCATGCGCTTTCAACGCAGACAATGAAATCCGGTTGGCGATTCAACCGAAACCCAGCCCGCCACTGCAAGCTTTCTGGGCAGGCCGGTGTCGCAACCGCTTTGGGCCTGGCAAAACGCGGCGCCAACGATTCTGGGATCGTCGCTCCGGGGCGGCAGCCCGCTGCCCGACGCGAAAACCCGGAGACGCAGCGCACGCGGAATGCGGCTGGCGCGTTGCGTTCGGAATG
>JAKCAB010000171.1 GCA_021839785.1 bacterium
AACTCGACGTTAGAGACGAAGGCAAAGTTACAGGCATTCAACTCACGTCACCAGCCCAAACGCCGCGGCGGCGGAAGCGGCTGGGGGCGAAAGGCGGCACAAATCGCGGAGGCCGGCGGTGGAGATCACCGGCGCGGTAACAGGTGTTCACGGATCACCGAGCGCCGCCGCGCGATGACGATTTGAGCCGGTTGAAAAGTCACCCGATCCGAGTAGGGTTCGGCCATGCCGACGAACTACGAGGATTTCTTCGAACGCAAAGCGGGCGTTTGTGGAGGCGAACCGGTCCTCAGAGGCACCCGGGTCACGGTTCGCACCATCCTGGCGAGCCTTGCGGAAGGCGGCACGATAGAGGAAGTCCTGGCTGACTTTCCGACTGTTTCCGAAGCGGGGGTTCGCGCCGTCATTGCGTTCGCGGCCGCCTCAGCCGGGGAGGACATGCCCGTGCCGGCCGCCCCCGTGCCGGCATGAAGATCAAGCTCGACGAGAACCTCCCGGAATCGCTGTTGGTGGTCTTGACCGATCTGGGACATGCCGTGGATAGCGTCCGCACGGAAGGCTTGGCGGGGCGCTCCGATACCGAAATCTGGCAGGAAGCCCAGGCGGCCGAGAGGTTCGTGATAACCCAAGACCTGGATTTCTCCGACATGAGACGTTTCGCACCGGGAACTCACCGGGGTCTCCTGGTGGTCAGATTGCGCCTGCCCGGCCGCTTGGCATTGGCGCGGAGGGTGGGTCAACTCTTTCGGACCGAAGCGGTCGAATCATGGGCGGGGTGTTTCGTTCTGGCTACAGAGCGCAAGTTGCGGATTCACCGCCCAGGCTGAGCCTTTCAAAAAGTCGCCATTGGACTCTCGGGCGGTTTCCAAGACCGCCCGGCGTGCGTTGTGATTCCGCGTGCGCTGGCCACTGATTCCGCTTGGAACGGCGTCCCGATTCGGCACTTTCCCCGCATGACACTCCGCCGTTTCCTGAAGTTCACGGGACTGTCCGCGCTCGCCGTGGTCCTGCTGGGGCTGGCGCTCGCCGCGGGGCTTTGGTGGTACTTCACGCCGCCCGTCGAACAGACCCGGGGCATCGTCTATTCCCAACGGCACGGGAAAGACCTGGTTCTGGACTGGCTCCGGCCGGCGCGGCCCAACGGCGCCGGCGTGCTGGTGATGGTGAGCGGCAGTTGGAAGTCGAGCGCCGAGGGCATCGCGCCGGCGATGATGGCACCGCTGTTGCGGCGTGGTTACACGATCTTCGCGGTGCATCACGGGTCGCAACCGGAGTTCACGGTGATGGAGATCGTGGATGACGTGCGTCGCGCGGTGCGGTTCGTCCGGTACCACGCCAAGGAGTACGGCGTGGATCCCCAGCGCCTGGGCGTGAGCGGCGGCAGTTCCGGCGGCCATCTCAGCCTGATGATCGCCACGATGGGCGACGCGGGGAAACCCGACGCGGCCGACCCGATCGAGCGCGAAAGCAGCGCCGTCCAGGCGGCGGCCCTGTTCTTTCCGGTGACCGACCTGCTCAACCTCGGCAAATCCACGGAGAACCCCGGCGACGGCGGCCCGCCCAAGAGTTTCGTCAAAGCCTTCGGGCCGGACTCGACCAATCTCGCGGTGTGGAAGGTTATCGGCCGCGAAACCTCCCCCATTTACCACATCACCTCGAACCTGCCGCCGGTGTTGATCATCCACGGTGACGCGGACACCCTGACGCCGCTGGAGCAATCCGAATGGTTCGTCCAGCGCGCCAAGGAAGCGGGGCGGGAGGTGAAACTCATCGTCCGGCACGGCAAGCAGCACGGCTGGCTCACCATGGTCTGGGACATCCGGCGGTTCGCCGACTGGTATGACCAGTACTTGCGGCCAAATAAGCCGTAGTCAAGCCGGCGATTCGCGGCCGGCGGGCACCGTGCTAGATTCGCCCCATGCCGACGAACGTTCTGGGTGGTAAACTCCGGGGCTGCTGCCGCCAACCGCGCGCCGGCTTTTACCGCGACGGTTATTGTCGCACCGGGGCCGGCGATCATGGTCTGCACGTGGTCTGTGCCCAAGTCACGCGTGAGTTTCTGGCTTTCTCGCTCGCGCGCGGCAATGACCTGGTGACGCCGGTGCCGGCGGCGGATTTCCCCGGTCTGGAGCCGGGCGATCGGTGGTGCTTGTGCGTCACCCGCTGGAAGGAAGCGCTGGACGCCGGGGTGGCGCCGCCGGTGATCCTGGAATCCACGCACGCGTCCGCGCTGGAGTTCGTCGATCTAGCCGACCTGAAAGCCCACGCCCTGCAGTCAGGATCGTCAGCTTGAATCTGCCCTGATCACGGCCCCAGTTCGACCAGATCAAACTGAAAGTCCGGCCCGGGATCGTGCCAGCGCAGAATCCCCAGCGTGCGCGGTTTGCCGAAACGCGATTTTCCCGCCGAGCCTGGATTCACGAAGAGCACGCCGTCGATGACCTCCCAGTCTGGCTCATGGGTGTGGCCGAAAACGACGACCTCCGCGCCTTCGCGGGCGATCCGCTGCGCCAAACCAGCCGCGAGGCGGCGGGGATTGACGATGTGCTGAAGCAGAAATTTCCGGCCCGCCACGGCAACCGCCTCCGTTTCGCGGAACGGCAAATCCGTGTCGGTATTGCCGGTCACGGCCGTCACCGGGGCAATCCGCTCCAATTCGAGCACGAGGTCGGCCGGGCCAATGTCACCGGCATGGAAGATGTGGTCCACGCCGGCGAAGTGCTCCGCGACTTTGGGATCGAGAAAGCCGTGGGTGTCCGAAATGAGGCCGATGCGCGGCATGAAAGTCGGCCGCCGGAGTTGCGCTGGTTGGCAGACTCCGCAGCGGCGCGGGTTCAGGCCTTGGCTTCCTCGGGTTGCTCCGCCTCGTCCGGCTCGGCTTCTTCCTCGGCCTGCGGCTCCGGTTCTTCCCGGCGTTCGAGCGCCTCGCTGAGTTTCATGGCGCCAGCGAACAGCCCGGTGAAGAGGCCGCCGCTGAGCAACGTGTTGCGGAAGAATTCCCAGGTCTGCGGGTAACCGGCCGTGCCTTTGGTCAACGCGACGATCCAGCCCGCCAGGTCCTTCGTGTATTCCGGATTGCCGAACGGATTGAACAGCCACGCCGCCGTGTTGGTGAGCAGGTAAAAGAGGATGGCCCCCAAAATGCCGCCGCCCAGCAGGTGCAGCCAGGAAGTTTGCGGTTTGAAGCACCGGCCCAGCCCGATCAGGATCGCATAGACCGCGTAGTTCACGAGCAGGTAGGGCTGGAAGAAGCCGACGCCGGCGGTGAAATGATAGTAGAACCCCAGGCCGATATCGGTGAAGGCCATCGTGGCCAGCGGCAGCCACCACGCCAGGCGCCCGGAAAAATAAACGCCCGCGCAAAACAGCAGGCCATACACCGCGCTGAAGTTGACCGGCAGCAGGCCGGGCACGCGGGTCAGCGCGAAAACGACCATCAGCACGAACGGCAGGGCGCGCTTCGCTCTCATGTTTGGGGAAGCATAATCCGGGGCGGGGCCGTGACAAGCGCGATGCGGCGCCACCCGGGCGCCTCCGCGCCACCAGGACATTGACCGCAATGGCAAGCTAGACCGGGTAGCCGCCCGCGATGTAGGCCTGCAGTTGGTCGATCGCGACCCGCTGGGCGCTGGTCAGCCAATTCATCACGTCGCCGATGGAAACGAGGCCCACCACCTTGTCTTCTTCGAGCACCGGCAGGTGGCGCACCCGCTTGTCCGTCATTTTTTGCATGCACTCGCGGATGGTGCTTTGCCGCGTCACGGTGTGCACCGCCTCGGT
>JAKCAB010000516.1 GCA_021839785.1 bacterium
CACTCGCGCCCGATGTCGTCCGCGCCGGCAGCCCAGCCCCGAATCGCCGAGCAATTGCGGCCCGGTTTCGCCGCGCTGGCCGGTTTGTTTCTCGGCCTGGCGCTGCTCAAGTTCGGCAACCCGGCCATCCTCGACCACCTCGTGGTGCGGCCGAAGGAGTACCTCGAATTTGTGATCCAACCCTGGCCGCTGGCCTGGGGCTACAGCCTGCTCGGGTTGGTGGCCGTGCTCGGGTTGGTGGCCGCCGACTGGCGGTTGCCGCGCCCGCGCTGGCCGGTGTTCCTGCCGCTGGCCTGGCTGGCCTGGCAATTCCTCGCCGCGACCTGGACCACCGATACGCGGTTGACGGCGGTCACGCTGCCGTACTTCACGGCGACGGTCGTGGGCTTTTACCTCGGCTTGTTTGCGTTGGCGCCCAGTTCGCGCATGTCGATCTTCTGGGCGGCGCTGATCGGGTGTTTCAGCGCGGTGCTGATTCTCGGTTTTCAACAACGGTTCGGCGGTCTCGAAGAAGTGCGGAAAGCCGTCTATGCGCAGCCGGACTGGCAGAAGCTGCCCGCGGATTACCTGAAGCGACTCGCCACCAACCGCATCTTCGCGACGCTGCTTTACCCCAACGCGCTGGCCGGCGTGATCCTGCTGCTGTTGCCGGCAGCGGCGACGGCAACGTGGCAACTGGCCGGGCGGTTGGCAGTGTGGCCGCGGCGGGTGTTGGTTGGCGGGCTGGTCGCGGCCGGACTGGCCTGCCTGTACTGGACGAAGTCGAAGGCCGGTTGGCTGATCGCGCTGGGCCTGGGGCTGGTGTGGTTCTGGCGCCTGCCGGTGGCGCGCAAATTGAAGCTGGCGTTGGCGGGGCTGGCCTTGGTGGCCGGGCTGGCCGGCTTTGCCTTGCGATTCGCGGGGTACTTCGAGCGCGGCGCCACCAGCGCCAGCGCGCGGCTGGAATACTGGCGCGCGGGTTGGAAGACCGCTTGCGCCCATCCGGTCTTTGGCGCAGGGCCGGGCACGTTCGCCGCGAGCTACCGCGCGATCAAGCCGCCCGGCGCCGAGATGGCGATGCTCACACACAACGATTATCTGCAACAAGCCTCCGACTCCGGTTTTCCGGGCGCGGTGCTTTACCTGGCGTTCGTCGGTGGATCGCTGGCGGTGCTGCGTCGGCGCGCCGGCGCCGACCCGCTGACGTTTGCGGTGTGGCTTGGCCTGCTGGGCTGGGCGCTGCAGAGCCTGGCGGAGTTTGGGCTTTACGTGCCGGCGGTGGGTTGGGCGGCGTTCTGGTTTCTGGGCTGGCTTTGGGGTGTCGCGGGCGAAGGCCCGGTCACAAAAAACCAGCCGGCCGAAAACCAAGGCACGCGCAAGCGCTCAGCCTGAAACGTGTCTTCGTGGAAGGCCGCGCCGACGGGCTTCAGTGCGGCAACGCGGCCGGCGCCAACGGAGCGAGCGTGACCGGGCCCAGCAGGCCGGACGACGTGAGCGGCCAGTTCGCAGCGTCGAAGGGTTTGTAGTCGAGGTTCACGAAGTTGATGTCGTGAAACGTCTTCCACGGCACGCCGCGGCGGTCGAGGTCGCGGATGCGGTTGGCCGAGACGTTCGTGACTTCGATTTCAAGGAGGTTGTTCGCGGGCTTGAGTTCGTTCACGACCGCGCGAAACGGCGGCACGATCAGCGTGCCCAGATCTTCGCCGTTGAGCCGCACCCGCGCGCTCTGACAAACCCGGCCGAGGTCGAGCAGCCAGCTTGCGGCCTCGCCAGGCGGGCGATCGAAGCGGAGCGAGTAGCGCGCCGTGCCGGCGAACCGTGGGCTTCGTTCCGCGTGAGGCAACCGTGGCGGCGCGCCCAACTCGCCCACCGCGGCAGCGTGTCCTCCACCATGATGTCCGACACGGTCTGCCGGTAATCGCACTTTACCCGCGCGGCGCGATCCGGATCGACGGGGCCAAGGTTGGCCGTGCCAACGCCGGCGGTTCCGCGGCTGCGCGGCGGCTGGGCATTTGCGAACAGGGCGGGCAGTTCGTCCTGGAGGCGGTAACCGCGGCGTCGGGCGAATTGCTCCAAGAAATCAGGCGCCCAGTCCGAGCGGTACTCGTAGGAATCGTGGTACTGCGCGCGCGGCATCGGACCGGAGTAATTCGCGAAGGCCGCGTCGAACCAGCACAGGTAGTCGGTCATGGCGGGCACGCAAAGGAGGTTCAGCATGGGACCCTGCCCGCCGGGCGCGGCGCGTTTGACTTGCTGGCCCGACGGGCGCTGCGAGACCGCGCACACACGCCAAGAACCGCCCGGCGCGGTCCAATCCAAGGTGCCGTCGGCCGCGAGTTTGCCAGTCAGTTCGACCCTTTGACCTTCAGGGCCGAACGCCATCAGGGTTTGGATCGCCTTGGCCTCGAGCTTCGCCGGCAGGTGTTCGCCCGCGGCCACCTCGAAGGTCTGCCAGACCACGCTGGCGTTGGCCTCCGCCTCGGTCACGCGCGGCCCGCCGAAGCACCAGCCCGAGCCGGTGGTCATATCGACGTTCAAGTCCAGCCGGCCGGCTTCGCGCACGGTGTAGCCAAGCATCTCCAGCCAGCGCGGGCTGAGATATTCGAGGTACCGTTTCTCCCAGCCTTTCGCGCCGTAAATGGGGATGATGTGCACGCCGCCCAGGCCGGCGTCGCGATAACGGGTGAGTTCGCGGGTGAGGTTCGTCGTGTCCACCGCGCTGCCCAGCTACCACCAATACGCGCCGGGTTTGGCCTCGCGCGTCAAAGCGGGCCAGGCCAGCGGATCGGCAAGGGCCGGCGCACCGCCCAAAAGCGCGCCAGTTGACGCGCACGAAACGGCCGCGGCGCAGAAGCAACGGAGCCAGGATTGCATGGGCCTTCAATGACCCGCGAGCGCCAGCGATTCAATCCATTTCCGAGCCCTACCTCGGGAAAGTGGTCAGCACGTGCAATTCCATTGGCTTGGGGAGCGCGGGCGTTACGTCCGCTGTTTTTGGCCTGCGGCTGGAAGCCCCCGGCCCAGTGATGGCAGCAGGGCTCGGTTTCGTCTTTGGCTGTGCCGACCGTTGGCGTCGTCTGGAGCGCGGGTCTGTGACCCGCAGTCCGGACCCGTCGGCGCGACGCCGACGGGGGCGACCGGGACGGTCGCGCTCCCCTCTTCAAATGAGTTGTTCCCGCTCAAGTCTGAAACCACGGCACCGGCCTCGTTTCGACCTGGGCCGGTCCTTCCAAGGCGGGGTGCTGGGCGTAACGCAACTTTTGGAGGTGGCGCTCGATGCCGTTTCGCAACTCGCCCCACGACTTCGGCCGGCGTCGCTGGCTCAGCACCTGGCTCAACGACCAGGTGAAGGCGCCGTAAGCCGCCGCGCCTTCGCGATGCTCGCAAGCGAGTTCTTCCTCGCGGCAGGCTTCGAGCAACACCGGCACAAACGGCCCGGCGTGCCCGAACGGCGCCGGATCGGACCACGTCGGCGGCTGACCGGCCGCGGCGGCGCGCGCACGCCGAAACAGACGGCACACCCCCACGCCAGTCGTCGGCGGCGCGCCCGGCTCGGCCGGCGCTTCGCTTGGACGGTGGTGCCAGGTCTGGCTCTGCTCGTCCCAGGCCAGGATGCGATGGCGAATGTCGTCCGGCGGCGTCAAGCCGCGCACGCGTGTGCCCCCGTCGCGCGACATGCCACCGCTGTGGCAACAGTCGAACACCGAGAGGACATGCGCCGACTCGGGAAGTTGGCTGTACAACTCGTAAAACCAGTTGTCCATGACCGCGCGTTCGGGCGTCCAATCGAAATCGTGGGG
>JAKCAB010000269.1 GCA_021839785.1 bacterium
CGAGATGGAAACCTTGTGTGAGAGCGCCCGGAAACTGGACGAAAAATTCGACTACGCCGGGCCGGACCGAAACCTGGGTTTGTTGTACCTCGAAGCCCCCGGCTGGCCGGTGAGCGTGGGCAATCGCGGCAAGGCCCGCCAGCACCTCGAGCGCGCCGTCAAGCTCAGCCCGGACCATCCGGAAAACCGCTTAAACCTTCTCGAAGCCCACCTCCGCTGGGGCGAGAAAGACCCGCTGCCCGCCGAGGTGAAGACCTTGGCCGAACTGCTGCCCCGCGCCCGCCGCGAGTATGTCGGCGAAGCCTGGGAATCCAGTTGGGCCGATTGGGACCGCCGTTGGCGCGAGGCGCAGGCCAAAGTCCGCGCCCTCCTCGGCCGCCAATAAACCGGCCGGGGCGCAACTTCCGGATTGCGCCCCGGCACTCTTACCCTACAGCCAGTCGTTCCTCCTCTCCGAAGCCGAACTCCAATCCAGCCCCACGCTCTCAGAACAGCGCGGCCGTCACCCATTGCACCAGCCCTGACCAGCCGAACGTCAATTCCGCGTTTGCCACCGCCGCGGCCACCAGCGCCGAGACCGCGGCTACCAACAGCAGCGCGAAGCCCATCCGCTCGAACGGCGCGGCGTGACGCGCTTCGTCCGCCAGCGCCCCAGTCCACAGCCGGCTCAGACGCTCCGGGCTCGCGCCGGGTTGAGTCGCCGTTTCAGGGCGCGGGGTGGCCAGGGCGGCGCTGCGATCGGTATTTCGTGCTGCCGGCGTGGCCGCACGTTGCGTTCGCCAGGCTGGCGGTGTCAGCGTCATGCTCGCGTTCATGTCTTCCGGACGTTTCATTTTCCCATTTGGCCGTTTCGTTACCGTCGGTGATACCCGGCCGCCGGCTTGGTTGTTTCACAAAAATGGCGGAACGCTGGCCGTCGGGACGCTCACCGCGAGTGGCACTGCCGGGCACGAGCACAGGGGTCCAACCTGCTCTGGCGCGCGGGTGTCTCATCCGCAGCCGCCTCGCCGAATCTTGAACGGGAGCGCGGATGTCCAATCCGCGCCCCCACAGACTTGGTCGCCAGCGCAACACGAGCCGCTGCGACCGAGACGGTCGCGCGCCTGAAACGGCGAGGCGCCCGCGGGCGAGCCAATTGGCTTTTGACCCGCCGCCGCCGGACGCCGTAGCCTCGCGGCATGGCAAAGGGCCTGGCGAACGTGCGCCGCTGGTTGACCTTCGACGCGGTGTTGGAGTCATCGCTGCCCCGGTCTTACACCCACTTGGTCGGCCGTTGGCTGCTCGGCGCCTCCGCCACGGCGCGCCAACTGCTCGCCTTCAGCCTGATCACCCTCGGCGTGCTCGTCACGAAGGCGCGCACCGCGCCGGCGGTGATGCGTCCGTTGATCTGCCATCACACCGCGCTTGCCGGCATCCGCCTCCTGCCGATGACTTCCGTGATCGCGGTCGCCTTGGGCTGGGCCATCGTGGGCCAGACCGTGGCATTGATGACGCGTGTGGGCGTGCAGCACCTGATCGGTACGGCCATGGTGATGGCGGTCGTGCGCGAACTCGGACCGCTGGCCACGGCGTTGCTGGTGCTCATGCGCGTGGGCGTGCCGACCGTCATTCAACTCGGCATGGCCCGCGCCGCGGGTGAGGTCGAGGCGCTCGAAGCGCTGGGGATCGACCCGGTCCATTTCCTCGTCGTGCCACGGGTGATCGGCCTCACCGTGGCGGTGGTGGCGTTGACTGCGTACCTCATTCTCGGCGCGTTGCTGGCCGGGTATCTCTTCGCCTTCCTGCAAGATGTGCCGCTGGCGCCGGGGGAATATTTCCGCCAGCTTGCGCTCGCCTTGACGTGGGAGGACTTCGTGTTGCTCGGGCTGAAGTCCGCCAGCTTGGGCACGGTCATCGCGCTGGCGAGTTGCTTCCAAGGTCTGGCGCGCCCGCTCGAATTGCGCGACGTGGCGCGCGTCACCTCGACCGCCGTTGTCGCCTCGCTGCTGGCCTGCGTCGCGATCGACGCAATCTTCATCGTGGTTTACCTGTTCGTTTGAATTCCGCGCGCCGCGTCCCATGCCAGACCCACCTCCCGTGATCGAGCTTTGCGACGTTGCCGTCGAATCGGCGGCGGGCGCCGATAAGCCCGCGCTGCGCGGCCTGAACTGGCGGGTGGCGGCCGGCGAATTCTGGGTGGTGGGCGGACTGCCCGGCTCGGGCAAGACGGCGCTGCTCGAAACCGCCGCCGGTCTGCGCGCGCCGGCCAGCGGCACCGTGCGGCTGTGGGGCGAGGACGCCGCGGCGCTCGCCGGCCGGGCACAGGTCGCGGTGCGGCGGAAGATCGGTTTCATGTACAGCGACGGCGGCCGGTTGTTCAGCCATCTCACGCTCGCGCAAAACCTGGCCTTGCCGCTGTGCTACCACCGCAATTGCGCCGGCGATGACGCCGCGGCGGAGGTCGAGGAATTGCTGGCGGCGTTCGGCCTGACCGGCCTGGCCCACCGGCTTCCTGGCCAGGTGAACCCCGCCTTTCAGCAACGCGCGGCGCTGGCGCGGGCGCTGGCCCTGGCGCCGGAGGTTTTGTTGCTGGACAATCCGTTCGCGGCGCTGAACACGGCGCACACGCGCTGGTGGCTCGATTTCCTCACCCGGCCCGCGCGCGAGACCCCGGCGCCCGGCGCCGCGCCCGGTACCGTGGTGGTGGTCTGCGATGACCTGCGCCCGTGGCTGGCGGTGGCGGGCCAGTTCGCGCTGATCCAGCACGGCGGCTGGCAGGTGCTGGGCGGGCGCGAGGCGTTGGCCACCGCGCAGGAACCGTTGCTGCGCGAATTGCTCGCGGAATCCGGGGACAACCGGTAGCGTCCACCCGTGCAAGACCTCACGCCCCAGTTGCGCACCCGGTTGAGTCGCGTCGAGCGCGCGGTGGGATTGTTCGTGCTGTTGGCCACGGTGGTATTGCTCACCGGCTTCGGCTGGTACCTCTACCAGACGGCGGAGCGCAAAGGCTGGTTCGTCACCAAAGTCCGGTACAGCACCTCCCTCTTCAGCGCGGCCGGCTTGAAGGTGGGCGATCCGGTGATTCTGATGGGCTTCCCGGTGGGGGAGATCACGCGCATCGACGGCCAGCCGCCGGAGGAGTTTTACAACGTCTATATCGAGTTCACCGTGCGGGCACCGTACTACGGCTACATCTATACCGGGGGCTCGCGGGTGCGCGTGAGTCCGAGCGATTTTTTGGGTAAGCGCGCCGTGGAGGTCACCAAGGGCACCAATTACATTCCGACGCATCTGGTCTGGAACATCCGCGAATACTCCCTGGCGGAGGCGCAGACGCTGGTCACGAACGCGAACCTGCTCTTGGTGGATTCGATCCGAAATCCTGATTCCTACACCAATGTCAACGCCCCGCGCTGGCTCACCCTGGCGCCGCTGGATGCCGATTTACTCGCCAAGGTGGCGTCGCTGGGGACCAACCGCATCCGCCTCGCCGAACGCCGGACCTTTACCGCCGACGAATTGAAGACCCGCCCCATTACGGCCATGTGGGATTTGAAGCTCGGAGCCTACGGGCCATACGCCCCCACCAACGTCTTTTGGCTACAACCAGACGAAGCGCCCGCGCTGACCGATCGCCTGGATGCGATGGTGCGCGAGACCGAACTGGCCTTGACCAACCAGCTCATCGCCATCCTCACGAACGTGGCGAACCTTTCCTCGAACGCGAACGCGGCCATCGCCGAGGCCCGCCCGCTGTTGAGCAACGTGACCGCCATCACTGGCAATCTGCGCGACCCCGC